>DATGXG010000017.1 GCA_035299085.1 Bacteroidales bacterium
TCAACGCCCAGGAGCTGAAAGGCGATGAATTAAAATCAATGGAGAAGTATGACGGAATTAAAGGCGTTAACGGAATTGTTGCCCCTGAACTAAGACTGTCAAATGAGCAGATGAAATGGTGGCAGGATGCAAAGTTCGGAATGTTTATCCATTGGGGACTGTATGCCATTGAAGGAAAAGGTGAATGGGCTATGTTCAACAACAAGATTCCCGCAGAGGAATATGCAAAACTTGCCGCACAATTTAACCCTCAGCATTTTGATGCCGATGGTTGGGCAAAGACTGCAAAGGACGCGGGTATGAAATACATGGTTTTGACCGCCCGTCATCATGACGGATTTGCCTTATGGAATAGTCCTGCCAGCTACTCTCACTTTAACAGTTATGAAACGGCAGCACACAGGGATTTTATAAAAGAGTATACAGAAGCATGCCGAAAAGCCGGATTGGCTGTCGGTATTTACTATTCTCCCATGGATTGGCGTTTCCCCGGCTATTTCAAACCAAAAGAACTGGCCGAAAATGCCGCGTTGATGAAGAAACAAGGTTACGGGCAGGTAGAAGAATTAATGAAAAACTATGGAAAGATCGATATTCTTTGGTACGATGGAGGATGGCTCGCACATAACGGTACTGATGCTGACGCTGCATGGTTCTGGGAACCTGTTAAATTGAATAAAATGGTCAGGAGCTATCAGCCCGATGTGGTAATCAGCCCGCGTTCAGGATGGGAAGGGGATTTTCAATGCAAGGAAGGAGGAGCTAAAATAACAGGCCCAATTATTTATACACCCTGGGAGAAATGTTTAAACCTCAACCAGACCAGTTGGGGCTACAATGAAGCACAAAACCTGATGTCATTGAAAGAAATCCTGGTTATGCTTGTCAATACGGTGGACCGGGGTGGAAACATGCTGCTTAATGTAGGCCCTGATGCACAGGGTCGAATCCCTGAATCGCATATTGCCCGTCTCAAAGAAGTGGGTGACTGGCTGACTCAATATGGTGAAAGTATTTATGGCACAAGGCCCGGACCCTTTGAGCCGATTGATGATGTATATGGTTCGGTTCAGAAGGACAATACGATTTACATTCACCTCCTTACAGCCAGGGATACCCTTCAATTACCTCCTGTTGCAGCAAAAATTACTTATTGTAAACAACTGCAAGGTTCGTCACTGCGTTTTGCACAGGATCAAAACGGCATTACTATTTTTTTAGACAAACTTCAACCTGAGTTAAATGTGAGTACGCTAGTTCTCGAAACACAATAATAGTTTTTTAAGCAGGCTGGTAACCTTTGTCTTCGCTGTATTCGCATTACTAACCATTCTTGCCTTAAAACTAAAAATCAAAAATCTGCCTGACAACTCTTAAAACCGTTATTACAATTCGTTAAACCCAAATCATTCTCAAATGAAAAAAGGCCTATTATTTGCAGTACTTACAGTAATATTATGCGTTGCATCCTGCGGGAAAGATAAAGACGAACCGGCATCTACCTACCAGGTAATTAACAATCTGAAGACAATGCATAACGACACTCCCTACCTTAACGGTACCCTTTGGGAGGCAATAGTCATATGTTACAGCGTAGCCGGTGATATTGTAAGGCAGGATGATTTAAACGATATCTATGCTGAAGGAGGGAGATCAGATATTATAGAGTTACCCGGCAATTGTACCAATGTGAGATTGTCGTTCCGGCTGGTCCCAAGGGAATCGGAATTGTACAATTCAACAAAGAGACTGTATCTTGCAAATAAGGACCTGATAAAAAAAGGTAAGAAATTGACTATAACTGTTGATGAAATGACTCTTGTAACCGATGAGCTAAAAGCTACGGGTAATTCATGGGCAAAAAGTATCTCTGATTTCCGGAGTGTAATTCCGGAAATTCACTATGCATATTGAACCAGTAAGCCTACAGGTTATATAGCTTATGCGCCTCGGGCTGGAAGAGGATCTTGTCGATAATTACAGGCTCCTCACCAGCCCCGCTTTTGCTGAAGCAGATGTCGTGTTCCTTATGGCCAAGTATTGAAATAGCCAGCGGATTGTATACCGGTATGCTGTTTTCGGCTTTATTGAGACTCGGATCATTGGGATAAACGATCTTCACTGTTTTGACTTCACCCGATCTTACGAATTTAACCACAACGTTTGAATTCATTGTAACTATATTCTGGGGAATGCTTTCAGATTTTACTTTCCTGGCCGTTTCAAGCATCAGGTAAAGATGATGCAGGTTTTCACAAGGAATTTCCTGTTGCCTGACATCGTTATAAATCAAATTAATCAGCCTGAGATAATCGAGACTCGCGATGTTTCTTACTGTAGTACCCATGTTTAAAGGATCTGTTAAAGAATAGTGTATACTTTAAATGTAACATTTATTTGATTCAAAACCAATCGGATTTACCCACCTGTTAACAATTTAAGGTTTATTAACAGTTCACCCCACCCCTGCCCCTCCCCTACAAGGGAGGGGGAGATACAATAGTGGAATTGGGAAGTTTATAGTAGCTCTCATAAGACCTCCAATTCCAAAAATCTCCATTCCCTCCCTTTTAGGGGAGGGGCAGGGGTGGGGTCTAAGGAAATGGTGTCAAATATTCGGCTGTCCGATTTCGTACATGAAGTGAACCTATCTGAAACAGAAATGAGTGTCAATTAATTGTTAAAATATTTTGTATCTATTTGTTTTAATGGTTGTTAAACAGTTTGGCACGGATAGTGTAAATCCCTATTCAACAACCTAAAAAACAAATATGAAAATGAAAACAAAGACTAACATCAGCAACCTTAAAAAACTTGGGTTAACCGCTTTAACTGCTTTGGTACTTGGTACAGGTATGAAAGCCGGTGATTACAGCAACGCAATGGTAAATTTGAACATGTATATGAAAGCACAGGAACAGGCCATTCTTTATAAAGCTCCTGTTTTAGCAGAGACTGAAGAAACCGTCCTTGCCGTTGAAAACCTGGAGAACTTTGTAAATGCAGAACAGGCTTCAATAATGTACCGCGCTCCTGAAACTACTGAGGCAAACGATATTGAAGCAACAATTGATGAATTGAACGCTTATATGGCTTCTGAACAGGCTTCCATAATGTACAAAGCCCCTGCAGTTGACGTTGAAGTAGAAGTAGCTCCTGAACTGGAAAGTCTTCAGATGTTTGCAGATAAAATGAACGCTGAAATAAAATATAAGGCACCGGAAACCACCGGATTTGATTCAGACGAACAGATGAACAATGCAGACACTATGATGGCCGAAACCAGATAAAAATAACGAGTATGTGTGCGATAAATGAGGTTAATTAGGAAACCTGCTGAAGAGATAGCCAGCAGGTTTTTTAATTTTTATACCTCAATGTCGATTCCTAACGGACAATGGTCGGATCCCATCACCTGGTCGAGAATAAATGAATCTTTTACGTTACTGACAAATCTTTTGCTCACTATAAAATAATCGATCCTCCACCCCACATTCTTAGCCCTTGCATTAAACCGCTGTGACCAATACGTATACTGAACCTTATCTTTGTAAAGGTGCCTGAATGTATCCACAAAACCGGCTTCCGTGAGTTTTTTAAAACCGTCGATTTCAACCTGGGTATAACCGGCCACCTTATTATAATTCTCCTTTGGCCGGGCAAGGTCGATCGGTTCATGAGCCACATTCAGATCGCCGATTACAATGACCGGTTTTTTCGTATCCAGCTTTTTAATGTGATTGAGGAATTCCTCATCCCATTCTTTCCTGTAATCGAGCCGTTTCAATTCCTGGCCTGAATTCGGAACATATACATTGACAAGGTAGAAGGATTCAAATTCAAGATTGATGACCCTGCCTTCCTGGTCATGCTTTTCCATGCCGATATCTTTTGTCTGGTAAAGGGGCTTAACCTTCGAAAGCACTGCTGTTCCGGCATACCCCTTCTGAACGGCGGCATTAAGATACATTTCATAAGCAGGAAGTTCCTTTGTGAGATCCGGCATATTTTCATACTGTGCTTTGGTTTCCTGAAGGCAAAGGATATCCGGGTTAAGGTTTCTTACGGTATTGTAAAAATCCTTGCCAATCTGCGAACGTATTCCGTTCACATTCCATGAAAGTATTCTTAATCGCTCCATTCCGTCTGGTTTAAATTTATCCGATAATGTTCAAATTATATCCGAGAGCCAGCATGATCAATATGATAAGACCGACAACGATCCGGTAATAGCCGAAAACTTTGAAACCATGCTTTGTAAGAAAGGCAATAAAACCCTTAATCGCAATCATGGCAACAATAAAAGCCACAGCGTTCCCTATAAGTAAAATCTTAATATTATCCGATGTGATATTTGAATAGGTTTTTAGTAATTCATACAACGACGCAGCCAACATAGTGGGAACAGCAAGAAAAAATGAAAATTCGGCCGCATTTTTACGGTTTAGCTTCTGAGTAAGTCCCCCGATAATTGTGGCCGCAGCCCTTGAAACACCCGGAATCATGGAAATCACCTGGAATAAACCTATTTTTAGCGCTTTCGGATAGGTAACTGCCTGATCTTCGGCCGGTTTTTTGAACCAGTTATCCACGAAAATCAAAACGATCCCTCCGGCAACAAGCGATATGGCGACAACAACAACATTCTCAAGCATTTTGTTTATATAGCCTATAAAAATAAAGCCAAACACCGCAGCAGGAAGGAATGCCACAAAAAGCTTCAGATAAAAATCAAATTTTTGCGTTAACCTGGAAACAAGGGGAGCCGAATTATCAACAGCACTGTTTTTAAGGGGTTCCGTAAATCTTTTCCAGTATAGCACAACAACCGACAGGATAGCTCCCAGCTGAATATTTACTGTAAATAAATTGGCAAATTCACCCGGTTCAACGCCCAGCAACTTCTGGGTTATGATCATATGTCCGGTACTTGAAACAGGAAGAAATTCAGTGATTCCTTCTACAATGGCGATGATAATGCTTTGAAACAGGTTCATAATTAAGTAAAAATGCAAAGATAGAAATACTGTCTTCTTAATATATGGTACAAATGATATAGTTTTGTTGAGAAATTCAATTCCTGTTAATGAAAAACAATTCATTACCGTTAAAGGTAGGACTTCTCATGTTCCTGTTTGCCATCCTGGTTTCTGCTGCCGGTTATTTGGCTTATAGGAACCTGTCGCTTATTGTGGCTTCCATACAATTAAAAACAAGGCCCGACCTGAAGCTTGTGATGATTAAAGAAATTTCAACCGACCTAGATAAAGCGGAGAGCAGTGTAAGAGTTTACCGCCTGACCCAACAACAGGAGGATATACGGCCATATTACGATATCATAGGAAATATTGATAAGAAAATCGATTCGTTAAGGGCAGCCAGTGCGGAAGACACTACACTTCTCCACCAGGTGGACACAATCAGCAGCCTGATTGAAGATTATATGCTGGTGTGGAACGATATGATTGATATGTATCATAATGATTCACTCGATATTTATGTAAGGGAGCTAGTTGGAAAAATTGCAGTGGAAACCCTGAAAGAACAACAGGACACTTCTCCGAGAAAAAGCATCCTGAAGCGTGTTTTCAGCAGAAAAGCCATAAAAGAGGAGGAAGCTCAGAAAGCACTGGCAAGGGAACAGGCCAGGGAGCAGACAAGACAGAAAATTATGCGGGATCTTGACCTGATGGAGCAGCGGAAAATTCAAAAGGATTCACTTATGCTTCAAAAGGAATCAAGGTTGGCTGTAACCGGCAATGAAATCCGTGAGTGGCTTTACCTTGTCATAGCCCGGATGGAAACAGAAGTGACCGATTCAGTGAAGGCTAATTCCCATGCTGCAGACCTGCTTGCCCGGAAAACGTATAAGTGGCTTGCCCTTTTTTCAGCAGTAGCTTCGCTGTTGATTATCTCCGTCATCATCGTGGTGATACGCTTTGTTCGCAAAACAAGGGAATACCAGGAAGCCCTTGAACAATCGAAGCAGGAAACCGAAAAACTGGCTAAAGCGAAAGAGTTGTTCCTGGCCAATATGAGTCATGAAATCAGAACTCCCGTGAATGCCATTTATGGTTTTTCGGAACAGTTGCTTCATAAAGATCTCGACGGGGAAACGTATAAAATGGCCGGTGTCATTCAATCCACATCACAACATCTTGTGCGCATTGTAAACGATCTGCTTGATTTTTCAAAACTGCAGAACGCCACAGTTGAACTCGAGAAAACACATTTCAGTCTCCCTGCGCTCCTCGAAGACCTTAAACTGCTCTTCCTGAACGATGCCCTGTCGAATTATACTGACTTGTCGGTAACCATCAGTGACAACACGCCTGCTTTTGTGTATGGCGATTCACACCGGTTAAAGCAGATCCTGCTGAATCTTACAGGGAATGCAATCAAGTTCACCCGTAACGGTATGGTACAGATAAAGGCCCGGGCCGAAAACAAAAGCGGTCGTTCATTTGATCTTTGCCTGGATGTAAAAGATACCGGTATAGGTATCAGCAAGGAAATGCAGGATAAGGTCTTTGAAGATTTCACCCAGGCAGAAGCCGGAACCAACAGGAAATTCGGCGGTACCGGCCTGGGTCTTTCCATTGTTAAAAAGCTTGTGGAACTTCATAACGGCAGCGTTACTCTTGAAAGTGAACCCGGACGGGGAACCCTCATCAGCGTAAGGCTTCCTTATTTAATTGGCGAAGAAATTAAGAGTACGATTACGCAAAAAACCCTTCCTGTTTCTGCTGAATTAAGAAATCTCAGCATTCTTGTAGTGGATGATGAAGAGTATAACCGTATGTTGTTTTCAACCATTTTTAAAAGATGGCAACTACGCTTTGACGAGGCCGGTGATGGTTTTACAGCCATTGAGAAAATTAAAACTGGCGGATTCAATATCGTATTCATGGATAACAGGATGCCCGGCCCCGATGGTCTCGAAACCGTTCAATTTATCCGGAATAAACTGGGCTTTGATTCACATAAATTGCCTGTGATTGCCACCTCGGCCACCTGGTCGGAAGAAGATAAGTCGGGTATGCTCAAAAGTGGCATGAATGCCTTTCTACCCAAACCTTTTAATGAAAAAATGCTGCTGGACACCATCACCTCGGTTATTCATAATCAATCCTCCGGCTTAACCGGGCAGCCTGAAATCAAAGAGGAAACACCGAAGAATACAACGCTGAACCTTGACAATGTTTACCATCTTGCCAATAACGATGTTTCCTTTGTAAGGCAACTACTTGAATCATTTATCGAAACCACTGAAAAGGGTATTTCAGGTCTTGAACAGGCTGTAAAAGACAATAATGTGCAGGATATTTACGAAATTGCCCACAAAATTTCAGCGCCATGCAAACATGTAGGTGCCGACTTTTTATATTCGAATCTCAAACTGATTGAGAACACGGCAAAAAGCGGCGAGTATTCAGAAGAGCTTGTAAGACTTTCGGATGAATCGTCACATGAATTCACGATTGTGAAAAGAGAATTGCAGAAGCACATGGAGAGCCTATGAAAACAGATAATTCGGTACTCATATATGTGGTAGAGGATAACGACTGGTATAACAAGCTCCTTGTGCATACGCTGTCGCTGAATCCTGATTATGAAGTGAAATCGTTTTTTAACGGAAAGGATTTCCTGAACAGCCTGCATGAAACTCCGGACATTGTAACACTCGATTACCGGTTGCCCGATACGAACGGCACTGAACTGCTGAAACGCATAAAGGAGGATTATCCCGACATCCAGGTAGTGCTGATATCAGAGCAGGATGATATTAATACGGTTATCGAACTGCTGAAACTGGGAGCCAAGGATTATATCATCAAATCAAACGATATCAGGGACCGGTTGCTGAACACCGTGCAGAACATACGGAAGGAAATGGGTTTGCTGGTTGAAATATCCAAGCTGAAGAAAGAAGTTCAGAAAAAGTACGATTTCAAAAATAGCATCCTCGGCGAAAGCAAAAATATGGATGTGGTGTATGAGATGATTGAAAAAGCCCGGAATACGAATATCAATGTATCGGTTTATGGCGAAACCGGAACAGGGAAGGAACTTGTTGCCAAAGCCATTCATTATAATTCGAAAAGAAAAGACAAATCATTTGTTGCCATTAATGTGGCTGCTGTTCCGGCTGAACTTATGGAAAGCGAACTTTTCGGTCATGAGAAAGGTGCATTTACAGGCGCCACTTACAGGCGTGTGGGTAAATTTGAAGAAGCAAACGGAGGAACCCTTTTCCTTGATGAAATTGCCGAAATGGATCCTGCCCTGCAGGTCAAACTCCTGAGAGCATTGCAGGAAAGGGAGATTGTGAGGGTTGGCAGCAATCAGACCATTAAAACGGATTGCCGGATCATTGTGGCCACCAACAAAAATCTGAAAGAAGAAGTAAAAAAAGGAAAATTCCGCGAAGATCTCTACTACAGGATAATTGGACTTCCCATTGAATTACCTTCCCTGAGGGAGAGGGGAAATGATATCCTTCTTCTGGCCAAACATTTCATCGAACAATTCAGTCGTGAAAACGGTCTGCCACTTAAAAAACTTTCTGAAGGAGCACAAAGGAAACTGATCGATTACAGGTATCCCGGAAACATCAGGGAATTAAAGGCGATTATTGAGCTGGCTGTCACCCTGTCGGATTTCGATGAAATACGGCCGTCGGATATTATTCTCGATTCTGATAAACCGGCTGATGTTATTGATGATCATAAGGAGTTAACTCTCCGTGATTATGAATTGAAGATTATCAACTCTTACTTAAAGAAATACAACAATGACATCAAGCTTGTAGCGCAGAAACTGGATATCGGTGTATCTACCATTTACAGGCTGATGAAGGAAATGAATCCGGAATTGCCAAAATGAAATACCGTTTTCTTATTTTGAGAAAATCTTAAACAACCTCATTTTCTAAATATCTGTTTTTCTATTATTTAACTTTTAATCCATTTTTGGAACGATCGTTGTTTATCCTGATTTGTCAAAAATATTTTAAACAACAGGAGGATTGAAATATGAATAACGATTCATCCATTAATTATAGCTCCGGAAATCGCGGCAACAATAAAGGTGTAATTGCAGCTCTTGCAGTATCGTTGTTGCTTGTAATCATTGTAGGTGCTATAGTTCTTACGCGAAATCAAAAGAAGAGTGCCGAGGAGGCAAGCCTTCTGAAAAATGAAAAGATCGATCTTTCTTCACAGCTTACAAGGCGCGATTCGATCATAAATGAATGGGTTGTAGCTTTTAATGAAATTGAAAGCGACATCCGTAAAATCACTGCAAGGGAGAACATGCTTACCATGCAGTCGATGAACCCGGAGATATCCAAAGACAAGAAAAAGGAAATTCTGACCGAGATCCAGTATATCAGGGATTTGATCGACCAGAACAAGAAGAAGATTACATCATTGAATTCCCAGCTCAGGAAATCGGGATTGAACATGGCCGGTTTACAGGCCCGCGTAGATACGCTTACAGCGAATATTCAGCAGCGCGATACGGACATTGCCAATCTGAAAATGGAACTGGTGAACCGTGACTTCGAAATAGGTGAAATGAGCCGGAAAATGGATACCATGCAACTTACGCTGGCCAATCGTGAAAGCTTTATTTCACATCAGACCGATGAAATGAACACAGCCTATTACGTAAAAGGTACCTACAAGGACTTAAAGGAAAAAGGTTTGATTGAAAAAGAAGGTGGCGTTCTTGGCCTGGGCCGTAAGGAAACCGTCCAGGAAGATTCACTGAAAAACGATCTTTTCAAACAAATCGACATTACACAAACCACATCAATACCCGTTAATTCAAAATCGGCAAAACTTGTTACCGAGCATCCATCAGGTTCATATGAAATGGTTAAAGACGGCTCGGATATGATTTCTTCAATCGAAATCAAAGATCCGGCATCATTCTGGAAGTTGTCCAAATATGCAGTAGTAGAAGTTAATCGCTAGTTAGGTCCAAAACAGAGAGAATCCGACATTCCCGTTCTTTTCTGCTATTGCAATGGGTTAGCCGTTACGGAAATCATCCGGCTAACCCATTAATTTTTTATACCCCCCGGTATAAATACCTGTTAGAAATACGCATCTATTCCTATATAAAATTGGCTTTTATACGAATGCTTTCCCTGGAAGGCATTCGTATGTTTGTATTGTACACTTATTCGATAGACTTTACGTATTTTAAATGTAGACATAATGGATATCAACAGAATAACCATATTGGGTGGAAAAGGAAAAGATCAATCCCGTGAGAAAGTTTTGCAGGTTGAATTCAACATGGGAGACATAATCAGCATTGTGGGCCCTACCGGTTGCGGTAAAACAACTCTGATTAACGATATTGAATTATTTGCGAATCAGAACACTCCTTCTGACAGGCGAATACTAATTAATAATGAACCGGTTCCTGATGATTTCACGTTTGATCCGGTAAAACATCCGATCGCGCTGATCTCACAGCACACTAATTTTTTAAGTGATCTTCCGGTGGGCGAATTCCTGACAATACACGCTAAAGTGCGGGGTGCAACTGATGTGGAGAAAGTTGTTGATGAAACTATCGGGTTTGCCAACCAATTAACGGGTGAAGCCATTATAAAAGATACCGCCATGACTGAGCTATCAGGAGGCCAGACCCGTTCACTGCTCATTGCCGATGCAGTAATCATAGGTAATTCCCCGATTATCCTTCTTGATGAAATTGAAAATGCAGGCATTCATAAAACCCGTGCCCTTGAATTGCTTAAAGCTTACCGGAAAATATTTGTATTTGTGACACACGATCCGGCTATTGCGCTTTTATCGGATTTCAGAATCGTTATGAGGAACGGGGCCATGCAAAAAGTTCTGAGATCAGACGATAATGAACAGGAAGTAGCTAAAAAGCTCAGGGATCTGGATGATGTTATCCTGCACTTCAGAAGCCTCATAAGGGCCGGTGAGAAAATAAGCTCGGGAATATTGAATGAAATAGCCACTCTTAATTAATATAATCATGAAGCTGATAATTTTTGCCGGACCTCCTACATGCGGAAAGACGACCGTAATTCGCCAGGTGATCAGGCGTATCATTGCCCGTAATTTAAAACCGGCCTATATCAAAATTGATGTTCTTTATGCCAATGAAGATGAGTTAATCAGGTCGGAATTCAACATACCGGTTAAGAAAATATATTCCGGCGAATTATGTCCCGATCACTGCAACGTGGTTGTCCTGGACGAAGCCGTTGAATGGGCCGAACAACAGCAATCGGATTACCTTTTTGTGGAAACCGCTGGTCTTTGCCTGCGTTGTTCACCATATGTTGAAAATTCGCTGGGCGTTGTTGTGCTTGAAGCAACAAGCGGGATGAACCTTCCCCGTAAAATAGGGCCCATGCTGACATTGGCAGATACCTGTGTTATTACAAAAATAGATCTTATATCACAGGCCGAAAGGGAAGTTTTCCGGTACAGGGTGCTTGAAACAGCAAAGAAAACCACAGTTGTTGAAAGCAATGCATTATACGGAATCGGAATTGATCCGATTGTAAATCAAATTCTGAAGACCACTGACATACAGTTTCCAATGTACCTGAGGGGGAATCCGCCGGTGGGAACCTGCACCATCTGTGTGGGGAAAAAGGAAATTGGTGCTAAAAACCATTTCGGGGTATTACGAACCATGGAACAGGAGCTCTTTTACATTGGAGAATAACAGGTTTTATGAAAAGAATATACCTTGATAACGCCGCTACAACCAGCCTTGATCCTGAAATCCTGGATGCAATGGTCCGCTGTTATACCGAGTTCTATGGTAATGCCTCCAGCCTGCATTCATTTGGAACCAAAGCAAGGGAGATACTCGATCATTCCAGGGCGACTATAGCTGCTTCAATCGGGGCAAATCCTGAAGAAATTTTCTTTACATCAGGAGGCACTGAAGCCAATAATATGGCCGTTAAAGGCATTGCTTTTGCAAACCGGCATAAAGGAAATCACATCATAGTTTCATCCATCGAGCATGATTGTATTTTAAATGCCTGTAAATGGCTTGAAACGCAGGGTTTTTTTATTACCTATATTCCGGTTGACTCCTTCGGTACCATTGACAGGGATATGCTCAGGAACCTGATAACCCCCAGGACAATCCTGGTTTCGGTAATGTATGCAAATAACGAGATAGGAACCATCCAGCCTGTTGAAGATATTGGGAAGATGTGCAGAGAGCTTGGAATTCCCTTTCATTCCGATGCCTGCCAGGCCTATGGAAAAATGCCAATCAATGTAACAAGGGATAAAACAGACCTGATGACAATCAATGCTCATAAGATTTATGGGCCTAAAGGTGTCGGGGCCTTATATGTGAGAAAAGGGATTAGCATCACTCCTCTTTTGCATGGCGGAGGACAGGAAAACGGATTGCGGGCTTCCACTGAAAACATACCCGGGATAGCTGGTTTTGCTAAGGCTGTCAGGCTGTTTCTCCCTGAAATCAATGAACGGGCCATGAAATTAACCCGGTTACAAAAACTGCTTAGTAATGCTCTGATGGATTCGTATGATAATGTTTATATTCTCGGGCATCCTGAAGAACGAATACCGGGACATCTTTCATTCAGCTTTCATGGTCTTGAAGGAGAGACAATGCGATTGTTGCTGCTTCTTGATGAGGCCGGTATAGCGGTTTCAGCCGGATCGGCCTGTTCTTCAAACGACAGGACACATACTTCGCATGTACTCCAGGCTATAGGCCTTAATCAGTTTGAAGCCAGGGGGGCAATTCGCATCAGTATGGGCAAAAACACAACTGAAAACGATATAAGGAGCTTTATTCAAACCTTATCCGATTCCGTTAAAAAGCTCAATTCAATATTCACCTATTAAACCTAAATTATGGAACCTACTTTTTCAATACAGAAAACTACGCTTGAATTATTACCCAACCTGAATTGTGGCGCCTGCGGCTATAAAACCTGTGTTGATTTTGCCGGTGCTGTAGATTCAGATGAAACAGCAATTGAAAAGTGCATACACGCAAAGAAGGCCGTGACCCGGGTACAAAATCAGCATAATTGCCTGACTTGCTCATTCTCAGAAAATCTTGGAGAAAAGCTGGACTGGAAGGACAGTTTGCAGCGTGATTTTGATTTTATACTCGATGTTTTTGACGGTGAGCCCGGGCCTAAAGAAACCATTCTACCTTACAATCCAACACTCGTGAAGGAATTAGGGGTAAAGAAAGGTGATGTTATGATCGGCAGGCCCATGGGTATGTCATGCGGTTGTCCGGTAACCCATTGCGGTGTGGTTTCGGATGTCGATCCCCGAAACGGTGTAATTTTCTGGAATGTCACTGGTCCACTTCGCCCGCGGTCTGAAGGCTTTATTGATATCGGATATTATGTTTCACAGGCTTATGAAGGAATAATCAAAGAATCGCGTGAGGAAATTAAATTAGGCCGCCGTTACTGGTTCCTCCCCCGTCGTTGCATGCTGCAATGGCGGCACAGTGGACTTGTTAATGCGGTTGTAAAATTAAGGGATGGAAGCTATAAAGTGAGGATTGAAGGATTGCTGATTGGTTAAAACTAAAATATGGGTTATGAGAAAGAAAAGAATTTTAGGGAATGTAAAAAAAGAGCTGCTTGTCAGAGAGTTGAATCAGGCCCGGTTCATACGGAAAACCAATAAAGATAATAACGAGATATATATTTTCGATTATCACAGCGCACCTAACCTGATGCTTGAAGTCGCAAGGCTAAGAGAAACGACATTCAGGAAAGCCGGTGGCGGAACCGGAAATTACCTTGATATTGACCATTTCGATTTCCAGCAACAGCCATACAAGCAGCTGATTGTATGGGATCCGGTTCAAAAAGAAATAGCAGGCGGATACCGGTTTGCCTGGGTACCGGAAGTGACACAATCTTGCAGGTATTTATCCAGGATAACTTTCAGCGACCATTTTAATTTCAGCGGCGATTTTGTTGAGAACTACCTTCCATGGTCAATTGAACTGGGCCGGGCTTTTATTACACCGAAATATCAATCCACCGGAGTAATCCGCAAATCGATATTCATTCTTGACAATCTCTGGGATGGATTAGGTGCCCTTATAAAATTGTATCCCGACGCCCGTTATTTTTTTGGCAAGGTGACCCTTTACCGGCAGTTTCCTGAAGATGCGAAACTGATGTTGTTAAACTTCATGTACAATTATTTCGGGCAAACCGGGTTGGTAAAACCGATTCACCCAATGGAATTGCCTTTTGGCGGTCAGAAAATACATACTACCAAAACATTTTCTGAAATTGAAAATGATTATGCTGAATTGTCAGGAATGATGCGCAAAATGGGAACACCTGTGCCTCCGATGTTCAATGCCTATTTAAAGTTGTCGCCTTCGATTAAAGTAATGGGAACATTTCACAATAAAGATTTCGGAAACACAGATGAAACAGCCATCCTTATAACCATCAGGGATATTTATTCACATAAGCTTGAAAGATACACCGGAATTCAGAGTACTCAGGAACTGCTGAAAAAAGCCGGTTAAGAAGCCGGCTGA
This sequence comes from Bacteroidales bacterium, assembly GCA_035299085.1. Lineage (NCBI taxonomy): Bacteria > Pseudomonadati > Bacteroidota > Bacteroidia > Bacteroidales > Bacteroidales bacterium. Next base: position 14,581 of record DATGXG010000017.1, read on the forward strand.
TCCGGGGGACAGCCGGGCGACTGAATGAGGGTATCCATGGTAGCCTTTTTCAGTATTTCATGAGTGTTATCCCTCACCTGCTTGAAGACATTCCTGATCTGGCAGGCAGTTTCATCCTTACAAAATTCACAGGGCCTGTAGGCCTTTTCCGAAACGCAGTACATAAGGGCTATTGTACCTTCAAAATGCCTGACAAGATCGAACAGGCTTACTTCCGAAGGTTTCCGCAGTAGAAAATAACCGCCGTCCTTACCTAATTTACTTCCCAGAATTCCCAGTTTTCGAAGTTCAAGTAAAATTCCTTCAAGAAATCGCTGGGGAATTTGTTCTTTTTCCGCAATATCCCTAATTTGTATCGGGCCCTGACCATATTTTCGAGCCAAATGAGTCAGGGCTACCATTGCGTATCTTGTTTTCTTTGAAAGAATCACAATGCAAGATTTAAGGTTTACAAATATACGTATATATACCTATTCAATTTCAGTTTATATGCCCTTATGTGTAAATGTACACTAATTTACATTTGTACACTAATTCAGTAGACATTATGAACCATTTACTTTCAAAATAATTCGCATGAAAAAATTTCTACTCCTTTTCCTTTTGGTTCCGGTCCTTTCATTACACGGTCAAACTCCGAACGATGTACTGAATTTACTTATAGCCAACAAAACCATTTCGCAGGAGCAGGCTGATTCAATCAGGGCGGATGCGGCGATCAAGCAGCAGGATGCCGATGCCAATAAAAAGTCGTTTCCTGCCTCAGCAGCCCGTTCCATTCAATTTGCCGGTTATACGCAAATGCGGTACCAGGTATTTGATGAAAAAACTAAAAGAGATGGGTTCGATATTCGCAGGGCTCGTTTTGATATCAAAGGAAATTTTACACCCTTTTTTGGTTACAGGCTGCAGGCCGATTTTGCAGGCAGTCCCAAATTACTGGATGCCTATGCCGAAATCAAATTGAATGACTATTTTCAGATCACTGCCGGTCAGTTCCGCATTCCTTTTTCACTTGAGAACCTGACTTCAATGAATAAGTTCGAAGTGATTGATTTCGCACAGGCCGTTGATGCGTTAACAGCCCGCGGTAAAGATGTGATCGGCAATCACAATGGTCGAGACATCGGTATCCAGCTCGGCGGTGCGCTGATTAAAAAAGGCACAACGAATTATGTTGAATACAGGATAGGCGTTTTCAACGGATCGGGGATCAATATTGCCGATACGGCCAATGATGCCAAGGATGTTGTAGGAAGATTAATAATCAATCCTGTGAAAGGATTGTCCTTCGGAACCTCGTATTACAATGGCTGGGGAAAGGCCATTAAACCGGCAGCAGAATTCAAAGGGCGCAGCCAGGCAAGAAACCGGTTTGGCATTGAAGCCAGCTACACGGCCACCCGTTTCATGACAAAGGCTGAGTACCTTATGGGTAAGGACGGAAAAACCGACAAGGCCGGATGGTATGCCATGGCCGGCTATTTTGTGATTCCCCAGAAATTGCAGCTTGTTGCCCGGTACGACACATTTGATCCCGACAAGGATAAAGATGACAATATCGGCACCAATTATGTTTTTGGAGCCAACCTGAACTTCAATTCATGGTCACGTCTGCAGGCATTTTATACAATAAAGCAGGAGCAGGGAACTGCTATAAAAAACAATTACCTGTCCATTCAGTATCAAATAGGTTTTTAATATACCCTGACAATGAAATATACCTCACTAATCACGCTCTCTGCTGTTTTATTTTACAGCACACTTTTAGGTCAGAAAGCTGCCGGCCAGGATAAATTATCAGGTCAGATCAGTATATCAGGAGCTTTTGCCTTGTATCCGATGACTGTGAAATGGGCAGAAGAATTCAGGAAACTTCATCCGTCAGTGAAAATTGATATTTCTGCCGGTGGTGCCGGTAAGGGAATTGCCGATGCGCTGAGCGGAATGGTGGAAATCGGAATGGTTTCGCGTGAGATCAACCCGGAAGAAATTAAAAAAGGCGCCTATCCCATAGCAGTTACAAAGGATGCCGTTGTCGCCGTTGTCAGTGAACAAAATCCTGCGCTCAACGATATCCTGGCAAAAGGTTTAAAAAAGGATGCCGGCAATAATATCTGGATTACCGGTAAAGTAAGAGGCTGGTCGCAGGCTTTTGGCATTAAATCGTCCGCCCCCATACATATCTATACCCGCTCCGATGCCTGCGGTGCTGCAGAGATGTGGGCAAAGTATTTCGGAAAAAAACAGGAGGATTTGCTGGGCGTAGGAGTTTTCGGGGATCCCGGGCTGGCCCAGGCGGTGAAAAGGGACCCGCTGGGAATTGGATTTAACAACATCGGTTATGCCTATGATGCGACGACAAAAAAACAGGTAAAGGGTATCCGGGTTGTTCCGCTTGATTTAAACAACAATGGAAAAATTGATGCGGATGAGAATTTTTACAATTCGATGAATGACCTCATTGCGGCAATAGCATCAGGAAAATATCCATCTCCGCCAGCGCGTGAACTTTACTTTGTCACCAAAGGGAATCCGAAAAACAATAAAGTACTTACTGAATTTATTCGCTGGGTTTTAACGGATGGTCAGAAGTATGTTCACGAGGCCGGTTACATTGCGCTTCCTAAAGAAAGAATACAAACCGAACAAAAGAAGATACAGTAGAGTACTATGCAATATATTAGAGCTTTAAAAGACAATTCTGCCCGGCATATCATGCGGGGCATTACTGTTTTTGCCCTGTTGTTCCTTATCATTATCGGAACCGGGCTGTTTATTAATGCATTACCGATAATCAGGGAAAAAGGGATCTGGGTGCTGCTGACGTCCGGAAACTGGAAACCCTTCAAGGGGGATTTCGGATTTCTTCCCTACATTCTCAGCACCATTTACGTATCCCTGCTGGCCATTGCCATCGCCTTACCCCTGTCGCTGATGACGGCAATTTACCTGAACACCTATGCTTCATCAAAACTCAGGAGGGTCTTTCAGCCCTTTATCGATGTTTTGTCGGGTATACCATCCGTCATTTTCGGTGTATGGGGAACGCTTACCATAGTGCCGTTCATTGCAAACCATCTTGCACCGCATTTCGTGGAGTATTCATCGGGGTATTCCGTTTTGGCCGGCGGAATCGTGCTTGCCGTGATGATACTGCCCTTGCTGATCAGCGTGCTGCTTGAAGTTTTTGATGCCATTCCCCGTGAAATGAGGGATGCCTCATTACAGCTCGGAGCCACCAAATGGCAGACTGTCAAAAAGGTTGTGTTAAGGAAATCGTTTCCGGGCATCATAGCCGCTGTAGTACTTTCGGTTTCGCGTGCTTTTGGCGAAACCATTGCGGTTCTGATGGTTTGCGGTAACATTTCATTTATCCCGCAAAGTATTTTTGACGGATGTTACCCCCTGCCGGCTTTGATCGCTAATAATTACGGTGAAATGCTTTCGATGCCCAGCTATGAATCAGCTCTGATGCTTGCGGCATTGCTACTCTTCATCATTGTCGTATTGTTTAATGCGGCTTCAAGAGTGACCCTGGTTCAAATTGAGAAAAGATACAGTTTATGATACCATCGAAAACATCGCATATAAAGAAAGCCGAGGAGATCTTTTTTAAGGCGCTGATGATTGTGTGCGCAGCCATCATAATGGGAATCCTGATTTTTATTATCGGTACTATTATTTACAAAGGGCTGCCTTCGCTGAACCTCGACATGATCACCAAACTTCCGGGAGGAGGATTTTACCTGGGTAAAGAAGGAGGTGTGCTCAATGCCATTGTCGGATCTCTTTACATCGTGGGTGGATCACTTGTGTTAAGTATTGCACTGAGCATCCCGGTTGTGATGTATATCAATTTCTACCTTCGCAGGAATTCTGTTTTCGGCAATATAACCCGGTTCTGCTTTGACATTCTTTTTGGCGTCCCTTCCATTGTATACGGAGCCTTTGGCTTTGCCCTCATGGTTTTCCTGGGAATGCGGTCTTCGCTTCTCGGGGGAATCATAACAGTAGCCATGCTCATTATGCCCATCATGATGCGATCGCTTGACGAAGTGACACGGCTTTTACCCAAAGATCTGCCCGAAGCCCTGCTTTCACTCGGCTCCACAAAATTTGAAATGGTAAAAGTGCTGTTAAGGCAACTGATGCCCGGACTTGTGACTGCAGTGCTACTGGCCGTCGGACGCGGCATTGGCGATGCGGCTACAGTACTGTTCACTGCTGGTTATACCGACAATATTCCCACATCGCTGAATCAGCCGGCTGCTACGCTCCCGCTGTCCATTTTCTTCCAGCTCGGGAGTCCTGTGGAAGAGGTCCAGAACCGTGCTTATGCATCGGCACTGATTCTGACAGTCATCATTCTCATCCTGAGTTTTTCAGCCAGGTATTTCAGTTCGCGGTTTTCGAAACATAAGATTTAGTTATGAAAGATATATTTGTAGAACCCATGAAAGACAGTCAAGCCACCGGCATTAATCAAATCATCGATCAGGCAACCCTTCCGGATGTAAAGCCCATGTCGGTCCGCGTGGAGAACCTGAATGTGCATATCCATGATCAGCATATTCTGAAAGACATCAATCTCACTATACCCGAAAAAAGCATCACATGCGTTCTGGGGCCTTCGGGATGCGGGAAATCCACATTCCTGAAAACGCTTAACCGGATGCACGACGAAACGCCTGAAGTAAAAGTGACCGGTAGCCTGTATATTGACGATGAAGATATCTATGCACCCGGTGTGAATGTGATCGATATCCGCAGGAAAATGGGATTGCTGGCGCAGAGACCGTGTCCGTTGCCGATGTCTATATACGAAAATGTGGCGTACGGACCACGGATTCACGGATTGAAAAAAAGAAAAGCACTCAACCAGACGGTAATCCAATACCTGCAGTACGTCGGTTTATGGGATGAAGTAAGGGGAAGAGTGCGCACACCGGCAAGCCGGCTTTCTATCGGGCAGCAGCAGAGGCTTTGCCTGGCAAGGGGACTGGCTGTTGAACCTGAGTTTATTCTTGGTGATGAAGCCACATCGGCACTTGATCCGATATCCACCAAGACTATTGAGGAACTATTCCTGAAATTAAAGGAAAAGTATTCGCTGATCCTTGTAACCCATACGCTGCGGCAGGCCAGGCGCATAGCTGATTACATCGTGTTTATGTACATGGGCAAAATCGTAGAAACAGGAACGGCAGAAGAATTTTTCAACCACCCGAAAAAGCAGCTCACGAAAGATTATTTGGCGGGGAGTTTTAGTTAGCGGAATCTGGATGCTGGATGCTGGATGCTGGATACAAAGATGCCAGGCGAAGTCTGTGACTTCGTCTGAACGGAATTGATAGATAATTAACATAGTAATAAAGTTCCGTTCAGACGAAGTTGAAAACTTCGCCTAGCCCTCCCTTCAAACTTCAAAACCTCTAAACCCGAAACCTCAAACCTCAAACCCTAAACCCTCAAACTTCTGAACATCTAAACCTTTGAACTGTTTTACCACATTATGACTCCGAAAGAAAAATTACTTCGTTTAAGAGCCATTCTCAGTGAGATGGGCAATGTGGTGATTGCATACTCCGGAGGGGTTGACAGCGCATTTCTTTTGAAAGTAGCTGTAGATACACTTGGGGCAAAGAATGTAAAAGCTATTCTAGCTATTTCACCCACTTATCCGTCGCGTGAATACGACAGGGCTCTCGATACCGCTGCCCGCATCGGTGTTGAGGTAGAAATTATCCACACCAAAGAAGTGGATGATCCGAAATTTGTAAACAATCCTGTCAACCGCTGTTATTTCTGCAAACATGAATTGTTCACGAAGGTCGCCGAATACATGGAAGCCGGAAAATTTAAAAATATGGTTGACGGGTCGAACATGGATGACATGAGTGACCATCGCCCGGGCCGTAAAGCCTTGCAGGAGAAAAATGTCAGAAGTCCCTTGCAGGAAGCCGAAATGACAAAAAATGACATAAGGGAACTTTCTAAACAGTTAGAGTTGCCCACATGGGACAGGGATGCGCTGGCCTGCCTTTCATCACGGTTTCCTTATGGTGAAACCATCGATCTTAAAAAACTGGAGATGGTTGATTCGGCGGAGAATTTCCTGGCTGACCTGGGTTTCCGGAATGTGAGAGCGCGGCACGAGAAGAATTCGATCCGGATCGAGATTTCTCCTGCTCAGATTAAACAGATCGCCGATGATCATATCCGGACACAGATTGTTACTAAAATGAAAGAACTCGGATATAAGTATGTTTCAATTGACCTGGAAGGATACAGGCAGGGAAGCCTGAATGAAGAACTTAAACCGGTTCTGAAATAACAATCGCATGAATTCACAGTCACGTGCCGAACTCATTATCGCCGACACACAGTTCCTTGCCATTGAGGGATTAAAGACATTATTGAAAGATTCCTTTGAATCCGTTAATGTAGTAAGGTCGCGTGATGAGCTGATCACCATGGTTCAGAAAAGCATCTCGTCGTTGCTCATCATGGATTACTGCCTCCTCGATTTCGAGAATTACAGCGACCTGAAAGCGTTTACAGCCAAATTTCCGGAGATGATCATAGTAATTCTTACAAACAACCTCACCCGGAATGAGATTGTAGAGCTGAATAGTTGTGGGATCCGGAACATTCTGCATAAATCCGCCGAAAAGGATGAGATTCTCGACTGTATTGATGCGGCTTTCAAGGGCAGGAAGTATTATTCAGGTCTCGTCATGGACCTGTTGATGGAGCCAACGGAGAAAAAATCTCCAGTTAACGGTTCAGTGCAACTGACTGCATCAGAGATTGAGATTGTAAGACTGATTGCAGGCGGCATGACAAATAAAGAAATTGCGCTGAAAAAATTCCTGAGCATCCATACCATTATGACTCACCGAAAGAACATCCTGCGCAAACTAGGCGCTTCCAATGTAAGCGAAATGATCATGATAGCCATAAAAGCAGGCATCATCGACAACATTGAATATCACATCTGATTTCATATACCCTTAAGTGGGTAGACAATATACCGGATCACGGGTATTTTGCCATAGATCAATGATTTGCACTTTTGTACAATCATTTAAAACCAAATTTTATGGCAAAGATTCATAAACATCTGACCGATTTAATTGGAAGGACCCCATTACTTGAGCTTTCCAATTTTAATAAAGCCCAGGGTGCTGAGGCAATCGTAATAGCAAAGCTCGAATACTTTAATCCCGGCGGCAGTGTTAAAGACAGGATCGGACTCGCCATGATTGAAGATGCTGAAAGAAGAGGAATCATCAGACCAGGTTCAACTATTATAGAGCCGACAAGCGGCAATACCGGCATTGCGCTGGCTTTTGTAGCCGCTTCAAAAGGATACAAGCTTATTCTCACCATGCCCGAAACATTCAGTGTGGAAAGAAGGAATCTTCTGAAGGCTCTTGGTGCGAAAATAATCTTGACACCGGGTCCCGAAGGAATGGGAGGCGCCATCCGCAGGGCTGAGGAATTGCTCAGCACCATACCCGGTTCCTATATGCCTCATCAGTTCAGAAACCCGGCAAATCCCGAGATACACAGGCAAACAACAGCTGAAGAAATATGGAATGACACCGACGGAGAAATTGACATTTTTGTTAGTGGCATAGGTACAGGCGGTACCATAACCGGTGTAGGCGAAGTGCTCAAAAGCCGTAAAAAAGATATACAAATCATAGCTGTTGAGCCAACTGATTCAGCCGTGCTTTCCGGAAGGCCCAAAGGTCCGCATAAAATCCAGGGTATAGGCGCTGGTTTCATTCCCGAAGTATTGAACCGCAGTGTGATTGATGAAATTGTCACTGTTTCAAATGATGATTCGTTTGAAACAAGTCGCCAGCTGGCACGCACAGAGGGTTTGCTCGTAGGCATTTCATCGGGTGCTGCAGCATGGGCAGCTTTGCAGGTAGCCAAAAGACCTGAGAACAAAGGAAAGAAGATTGTTGTTGTATTACCCGACACGGGTGAAAGATACCTGTCGACTCCCCTCTATACCTTTGAAAACGAGGAAGCCCTGCTCAGTTACGCGGGACAATGACGTGAATAACCAATTCAATTTATAATACTATGTCAGAAAACCACTTACATTTTGAAACACTGCAGCTTCATGCAGGCCAAGAGGCAGACCCGGTAACCGGATCCAGGGCAGTGCCCATTCATCAGACCACATCATACGTGTTTAAAAGCTCGGACCATGCAGCCAGTTTATTCGGGCTGAAAGAATTCGGGAATATCTACACGAGGATAATGAATCCGACGACTGATGTGTTTGAGAAACGCATTGCAGCGCTTGAAGGCGGTGTTTCAGCACTGGCAACTTCATCGGGACAGGCAGCACAGTTCCTGGCCCTTTCAAACATTCTGCAGGCAGGGGATAATTTCGTATCGACATCATATTTATACGGAGGTACCTACAATCAATTTAAAGTACAATTCAAGCGTCTAGGCATTCATGTGAAATTTGTGGACGGGGATAATCCGCAGGATTTTGAAAAAGCGATTGATGCCGGTACAAAGGCTATTTATCTTGAAACAATCGGTAATCCAAGATACAATATTCCCGATTTCGATGCATTTGCCGCCCTGGCAAAAAAGCACCGAATACCACTGGTCGTGGATAATACATTCGGCGCAGGAGGTTACCTGTTCAGGCCCATTGAACACGGTGCCAATATAGTGGTTGAATCAGCAACAAAATGGATTGGCGGACATGGCACAAGCATAGGCGGAGCCATAGTAGATGCCGGTAATTTTGATTGGGGGAACGGAAAATTCCCTCAATTCACAGAACCTTCGGAAGGTTATCACGGGCTTAAATTCTGGGAGATCTTCGGAAGTTCGGGTCCCTTCGGCAATATTGCCTTTATCATCAGAGCCCGGGTGGAAGGACTGAGAGATTACGGCGCGACGCTTAGTCCGTTCAATGCGTTCCTGCTTCTGCAGGGACTTGAAACGTTATCGCTCAGGGTTCAGAGAACTGTTGATAATGCCCTGGAACTGGCACAATGGCTTGAAAAGCATCCGAAAGTTGAAAGCGTGGATTACCCGGGATTACCAACTAATCCCTATCATAGCCTGGCAAAGAAATACCTGAAACATGGATATGGAGGAGTGCAGTCTTTTCTTGTCAAAGGCGGGAAAGATGCAGCCGACAAGGTAATCGATAACCTGAAACTTGTCAGTCATCTTGCCAATGTGGGCGATGCCAAAACCCTCATCATTCACCCGGCATCCACTACGCACCAGCAGCTTTCAGAACAGGAACAGCGCAGTGCCGGTGTCATACCCGGTCAGCTCCGTATTTCCACCGGAATTGAACATATAGATGATATAAAGGCGGATCTGGAGCAGGCGTTGAAACTTGTTTGAAGTTTGAAGTTTGAGGTTTAGGTTTGAAGAAAGTGCTAGGAGAAGTCTCTGACTTCGTCTGAACGCTTATAACAGTGCTAGAACTTTATCTAAACGTTAATAACGCAGTCAAATGAAGTATTAAAAACCGGAAGAACTGCAAAGACGAAGTCGCAGACTTCGCCTAGCATTTACGAGTATAGAAGAGCCTGAAGCCACATTAGCGTTCAAACAGCGAAGGACGCACGGCCGTGCGTCTCTACACGTTTAAACAAACAACGTTTTCAATTCCCCTACCCTTTCTGCAATCTGAACGCGGTTTTTGCATTGAGCCACGCATTCATCGCAGGTATTGCAGACATCCAGTCCAAACCCTTTTTCAATGCCTTTGTGGGTAGAAAGCGTCATATGGGTGTTGCCGTAAGAAGTTGCATACATATGGGTACGCATCAGTGAGGGGATGTCGGCTCCATGGGGACATGAGTCTTTGCAACCTCCGCAGAACCGGCAAACCGATTGAATGGCAAGCTGTACATTATGATCTTCAAGGAATTTCTTTTCCTCATCACTGTAATTCAGGTCATATGCAACCTTAATGTCAGTCTGCAACTGTTCGAACGTTGTGAAACCCGGAACTGCCGTGGCAATCTCCTCATGTTTAAGAGCCCATTTCAGAAGGGCAGTGTGCATGATTGAGCCTTCGTAATATTTCTGGGTTTCAGCCGGCAATTGCTGTTTGTACCAATCCTGCTGGCACTGTGTTTTCATGGCAATAAGCCCGATACCTTTTGAAGCAGCATACTTCATGGCTTTAAGTGAGGCTTCGTCGTTTGCCATGCTGTAATTGAGCGATATCAGCACCACATCGTAAAATCCTTTGTCTGCAGCGGAAGTAAGAATTTCAGGCCAGTAAACGTGCGTTGAAAAGGCAGGATGTTTAATCTTGCCCTGTTGCTTTAATTCCATCATGGCCTCCATAATTCCGGGATCATTGATCTGATCCGCGCTGTTCACATCATGGAGCATCAGAATATCCACATAATCCATCTGTAGTCGCTCCAGGCTTTGTGCGAACCGGTCAAGAAGCATCTGCTTGCGCTTATCGGCTGCATTTTCCTGCCACAAATTCCGGTCTACGACAATCTTGGTAGTGATCACCACATCATTGCGGTAAACTTTCAGTTCTTTAAGAGCCGCACCCACCATTTTTTCGTTATTTCCGCCCTGGTATATCCATGCTGTATCGAAGTGTCGGATACCGAGCTGCCACCCGGCTTTCAGCAGGTTCGGATTACTGCTGTTCATCACACCCATGCTCACAATCGGAACTTTAATCCCGGTTCTGCCCAGGGTCCGGTACATCATTTTGGCCGGATCATCCGATACCTGTCTTGTCATGGCATTGAGTGTATCTGCGGAGGTACCAACCAATCCTGCGGCCATAAGGCCAGTGGCATTCTTCAAAAATTTGCGGCGAGTGGAGTTTTCCATTTTTTGTGTGTTAGTCTGTTATTCTATAGCGATTAAGTAATAAGGTTGTAAGGCCTAAGAGTTTCTTCAACCAAATTACTTTTTGCTTAATCCCTTATTACTTAATCCCTTATTACTTAAATTCTTACTTCCTTTTACAGATAAATAAAGTATGGCTGACGCCGATGTTTGGAAGTTCTTCGGCCAGAACGAGTCCTGATTTTTCAATCAGTTTCCGCATGTCATCCGAATGATACATCTGGCTGCAGCCGTTGGCTATATTGGTAAAATAAAGCGAAGTGGCATGCAGGCTGTAAGTGGATGCTTCATATTTCTGATGATCCCAGTATGTTTCAAGGATGTACAATGCCGAATTTTCATTCATACATTCGCCTGACCTCCTGAGAAGGCCTGAAATATCTTCCTGTGAGAAGCAATCCAGGAACTGGCTCATCCAGATGATGTCGGGATTTTTCGGGAAAGGTTTTGAATGATCCAGCAGGTTGATCGGGAACATATTTACCCGTTCAGAATATCCTGCCTGCTGAATGTTTTCTTTTGCCTTAGCCAATTGTCCCGGCAAATCGAGAATCGAAACCTTGACCTTTTCATTATATTTCACGCACTGCAAAGCGAATTTGCCTGTATTGCCTCCAACATCAAGTATATGAAGGGGATTATTCCTGAACACCACGGGCATTATTTCAGGAAATGCATAATCGGAATAAAAATGGTCGAAACCGAACCAGCTTTTCTGCACATCCGGAGGAAGTTGCGACAGACCTTCATAAACAGTGGGCCAGTCGCCGAACACCTTTAATCCTGTCGGTTTTCCGGTTTTTATCGATTCGGTAAGCGAGAACATGCCCAGGTAATTCACATCGTTTGTGAAATCCATATTAACCCGGGTCAGTTCATCACACAACAAAAACCATCCGGTTTTGGTGAGATGAAACAGATCGTTTTCAACACGCACCACTTCAAGGCTCAGTCCTGCTTCAAGAAGAACTTTCACACCGTAAACAGGAAGTTTTAATTTTGCGGCAACATCTTCAATTGTAATTCCGTTTTCCGATTCTTTCACCAGATCCAAGATTCCCAGGTTCCTCAGGGCCAGTGCAGCCTGGAACATAATGGGACCGAACGCTATCTTCTGTGCATCGAATTTCGCCTGAACTGCACGCTTCTTATCTGAGCCGTAATTTAGAGACATTGTTGTGTTTGATATTGATGTACGCAATTTGTTGGTAGAGACGCACAGCCGTGCGTCTGTACATATAATACCACAAATCTAGAAAAAATTACATTCAGTCTTCGCTGCTCTTCCGGTTAGTTTCAAATTCACGGACAACCTGCTTTGCCAGTTCCAATTGATCAGGGTGAACAACAACTTTAACAGCACCGATTCCTCCGGGCTCCACCTGCCAGGGCATCGTTGTACCCCTTATTTCATCCTTCAGAAAAGCCTCTACTTCGGCATTGTCAAGCAAACTCTTAACCAACGCGGCTTCCCATTGGGTTCCGGCAAAAACTTCAATAGGGCTCAGATGTTTTTCATTTTCCATTGTATGTTTGTTTTGAATGGCTGTGAAATTTATTCCAAAAAACAACAGCTTTCGCAACAGTGTGTCTTTTTTTGCATAGTAAGATTCCTTAAGAAGAACCTTTTCAACGGTATCCTTTTTAAAGAAAGGATGAGGAAACAAACGGATGTATTCGGTCTCATCATCGATCATTGCAAACCGGTGATCTTCAAGCAGGCTTCTCCATTTCTTAAGGCTCCTTGCATTTTCATTGCCAAACGGGATGGTTTTATTTAGTCTTTCATCATAATAATAACTGATACGGTTGAATCCTCTCGTTTTAATATTTTTCAGTGAAATAAAAAGGCTGTTTCCGTTTTCCTCGGTGACAACCAGTTTACCATCGGGCTTAAGACTCCTGTTAAGAATTTCAAGGGCATGGTCAATGGGTTCAAGGTGGTGAAGCGTATCCTGGGCTATTATGGTATCATAAAACCCTTTCTTTACGGGCATATCAAACAGGTTCGCGTACTCCGCTTCAAAAGATGTGACAGCCCCGAACCGGCTCCAGTAGTCAAGGCGTTTTTTGATCCTGTCAAAATAAAATTCAAGAGTATTGCCGTAAACTTTATGACCGTTGAGCGTCAGAAATATGGCCGTAGTGGCGTAACCGCAACCTACATCCCAGATGACCCGGTTTTCATTTGTTATTTGTCTGTTTACATACGACAACCGTTGTTCCAGGTAGGCCTTACGCCAAAGGAACCGTTCCTGATCATTGATCAGCCTGTAATACTCGCGTAATTCGGGATTGATCTCCAGCTCTTTGATAAACAGCTCAAGAAATTCGGGTACAGTCATTTACATGAATTTTAGACACAAAGAAAGGCAGACGCAAAGATATTCTTTTATATTTGACTATTTTTATGTCACCAAAGCGCTGCCCTTGAAAGAAGACAACCTGATCGACACCCCGTTAATGAAACAATACGCGGGAATAAAAGCAAAGCATCCCGATGCCATTCTGCTTTTCAGGGTAGGTGATTTTTACGAAACGTTTGGCGAGGACGCTGTAAAAGCAGCCGAAATTCTTGGAATTACGCTCACCCGAAGGGCCAATGGTTCCGCATCGTTCGTTGAGCTGGCCGGCTTTCCGTATCATGCCATCGACACCTATCTGCCCAAACTGGTCAGAGCAGGCCAGCGAGTTGCCATCTGCGAGCAGCTTGAAGATCCGAAACTCACGAAAAAGATAGTGAAAAGGGGCATTACCGAGCTTGTGACCCCGGGGATAGCCCTCAATGAAAACGTTCTTGAAAACAAGGAAAACAATTTCCTCGCCTGTGTTCATCTTGACAAAAATGTGGCCGGACTGGCATTCCTTGACATATCAACAGGCGAATTCCTCACCGCGGAAGGAAGTTTCGAATACGCTGACAAATTGCTGAACAGCTTTGCCCCAAAGGAAGTTCTTTTCGAACGGGGCAAGCAAACCCGCTTTCATGAGGTTTTCGGAAATCGTTATATCACTTACAAGCTTGATGACTGGATCTTTACAGAGGAAACAGCCCGTGAGAAGCTGCTGAAGCATTTTGAAACGACTTCTCTAAAAGGTTTTGGTGTGGATATGATGAGAATGGGCATTATAGCAGCAGGAGCAATTCTTAGGTACCTCGATATTACAGAACATAACCAGGTAAAACACATTACCAATCTTTCACGAATTCAGGAAGACCATTATGTGTGGCTCGATAAGTTTACAGTAAGAAACCTCGAACTGTTTCACCCGCTTTTTGAAGGTGGCAAATCATTCATTGACATTATCGACAGGACCATATCCCCTATGGGCGCAAGGTTGATGAAACGCTGGGTGGCTCTTCCGCTTAAGGATATTAAACCGATTTCGGAAAGGCATGATGCAGTGGATTTTTTGATTCAGAATCCCGAAATAAAAACCGAAATTGAACAATATATTACACGGATTGGCGACCTGGAGCGGCTTATATCACGGGTTGCCGTCGGAAGGATAAGTCCACGTGAGGTTATCCAACTTAAGCTTTCACTTTTATCGCTGGTGCCTGTCAAAGAAATCTGCAAATCATCGGGAGAACCGGTATTGCAGCGAATCGGAGAACAGATCAATCCCTGTTCGCTTATTTGTGACCGGATTGAGAAAGAATTGCAACCGGAAGCACCGGTTCAGATCATCCGGGGAAATATAGTTTGCAAAGGAGTATCCGCTGAACTCGATGAACTCAGGGAACTCCTGCACTCAGGCAAGGAATACCTGCTCAGGATGCAGCAGCGTGAAATTGAACGCACAGGGATCAGCTCGCTAAAAATCTCCTATAACAATGTTTTCGGTTACTATATTGAAGTCAGGAACACCCATAAAGACAAGGTGCCGCCCGACTGGATCCGAAAGCAAACCCTTGTGAATGCGGAAAGGTACATTACCGAAGAGTTGAAGGAATACGAATCAAAAATACTGGGTGCTGAAGAGAAGATCCTTGAGCTTGAAACAAGGCTGTTCAATGAATTGGTAATGGCCATTTCAGAATATACAGCACCTGTGCAACTCAATGCGGCGCTTACAGCGCAGCTCGATTGCCTCCTGTCGTTTGCCCGATGTGCAACAGAAAACAAGTATGTGCGACCGGTTGTCAATGAATCGGACCAGATCACCATACGGCAGGGTCGGCACCCGGTGATTGAAAAGCAATTGCCTGTTACAGAACCCTACATTCCCAATGATCTTTTACTTGATCGTGATGAGCAGCAGATCATTATTCTCACGGGACCCAATATGTCGGGAAAGTCGGCATTGCTCCGCCAGACCGCACTGATCGTGCTGATGGCGCAGATGGGAAGCTTCGTTCCGGCGGCCGGTGCCGAAATAGGTTATGTAGATAAAATTTTCACGCGTGTCGGTGCATCCGATAACATTTCAATGGGGGAATCCACCTTCATGGTTGAAATGACTGAAACGGCAAGCATTCTGAATAACTTATCCGATCGGAGCCTGGTTCTTCTTGATGAAATCGGTCGCGGAACCAGCACATACGATGGTATTTCGATAGCCTGGGCCATGGTTGAATTCCTTCACGGCCATCCGAAATGCAGGGCAAAGACCATGTTTGCAACCCATTATCATGAACTGAATGCGATGGAAGGCTCATTTGAACGAATTAAGAATTTCCATATCTCCATTAAGGAGCTTGATGACCGGGTCATTTTTCTGCGAAAACTTACAAAGGGAGGAAGCGAACACAGCTTCGGAATTCATGTGGCCCGAATGGCAGGTATGCCTAAAAGCCTCGTGAGCCGGGCTAATGAAGTGCTTGCGCAACTTGAGGATGGCAATGGCAACCGCGAATTATCAAGGCCTGTCGCATCACTGGGCGATAACCGTGAAGGACTTCAGCTTAGTTTCTTCCAGCTCGACGATCCTGTGCTGAAACAAATCCGTGATGAAATCAGGAAGGTGGATATCAATAACCTCACACCTATTGAAGCGCTGAATAAACTGAATGAGATCAAGAAGATGATCGGACTTAAGTAGATTTACGATTTACGATTTGGCGATTTGCGATTTACGATTAGTCAAAGGCATCATGCCCTTGTGTATCCATACAGGCTTTGCTGGATATTGCTCACCGGAACCTTAGTTTACAGGGATGAAGCCGTACTCAGAATGTCTTCAGTGACTTTGGATACAAAGGTCTTCATTGGGACAGAGAATTTCTTGTATTGCAGGTTTCGTGGTTCAGAAGCCAGGCGGCGTAAGGCATTCAAAAAAACTTCAACCTCCTGTCTAGTGGTTCCTATTCCGAAACTGATACGGGCCACACCAGGTAGCTTCAATTTCGGGAAAAGTGTCACTATCACTCGCTGAAAGCGGGCCAAATTGGGCCCGACACCAAGAATGTGCTTGACAAGAATGTGAGCGCAATGACAACCAGATCGTATACCGATTCCTGCGGCAGCCAGCTCCTTTGCAACCTGGTCAGCCATAAGGCCATCTACAGTAAAGGGTATCACACTTCCCTTCAGGGAGAAGGCAGGTGAAGCGTTGTCTTTAATGCCGTACACGGTGACTCTTCTGATTTCTGCCATTTCCTCCAGCAACCTGGCAGTGAGGTCCTGCTCTTCTTTTAAAATCTGATCCATGCCGATCCTTTTAAGAAGAACAAGTGCTTTACCCAGCGCGGCAATTCCGGCAGCATTTTTAATTTCCGAAGACCGGAGATCTTCAATTTCCTTATTCTCGTTAATAAGGCCTTTTCTTGCTATTAACACTCCTGTTCCAAACGGCGCATATACCTTGTGGGCCGAAAACGAAATACAGTCGATACCCCGGCCTTTCATGGATATCGCCGAATGAGCTGCCATCTGGGCTGCATCCACAACCAAAACTGCGCCGTACCTATGTACTATTTCGCTTATGGCTTCAATCGGGTTAAAAATACCCAGTACATTGGATGCGCCGCTAATGCTGACTATATTAATCCGCTCACCGGGGAAATTAGTATCCCGGTTATAGGATTTCAACAGGTCTTCCATTTCCTGAAGATTGATCAGTCCTTCTTTGTTTATACCGGTCCTGATAACCTTTGCCCCGGATAATCGCCATGGCAGATCATTTGAAGTATGCTCAAGCATGGTGGTCAGCACTACAGCCTGACCGGCCGAAGCAGGAAATGGAATATTACGGGCAGCAATATTCAGCGATTCCGTCGTATTGGCGGTGAAGAAAATCTCGAACTCATCAGAAGGGGCGTTGCAAAAATCACCACAAATTATTCTTGTTTCATTAACAAGATCATGCTGAACGCTTTCTTTTTGCATTAAAGCCATTTTCCAGGCATTCCACACCGGCATAAAGGTAGGTGTGCTGGCAGCATAATCCAGATTTATAAATGGCTTCTCTCCTTCAACTGTAGGCACAGTTATTCCATTTCCCACCTTTAATCCGGATAGTTTATCATAGAGCTCTTTTCCCGAAATGCCGTTTAGTCCATCATTATAAAGAATTTCGTATGCCGTTGAGTCCGATTCAGTTTGTTTAATTTTTTTCCTCTGTCTTTGCTGAAGAAGAGAAATCACAAAGATCAAAATGTTAATTACAGGCGGCGTACCGGCTTCCAATTTTTCCGATCCCCTGGCCCAAACAACCCAGTCGGGCGAAATCAGCCGGGCAGTGCCGCCACCTGAAAGAACAGTTTTTAAATGCCGGATTTTATCTTTTTTGAGAATGAGAGCTGAAACGCCCAGATTCAAACCGCTTTCCCCGCTGATACATGTGAACGACCCTTCAGGAATGTTTTGTTCAATGCAGTTGAGCAGCAACGGACTGCAAAATAATACACCGTATGACTCCCGTTTTTTTCCTGCGAAATCAAGGACGACATTTCGTGCTTCTTCAAAAAGTTCAGTTGTTATCCGCGAATTATAACCGTTGCCCCTGTGCACGTTTGAATAATAGCAAAGGGCATTAAAAATTGACTGTTCAATTGAATCTGACATGGTTTTACAGCTAGGGTTCAGCTCTAAAGGTATGAAAATGTTTGTGGTATAAAAAAAGCCGCGTTCAAAAAAACGCGGCTTTAGCTTTACTTTGTATACGCCTGTCAGGTTCGCGATCTGATCAGGTTATGTTCGTAATGAGTATGTAATGTATTCTCGTACTGACTGTCAATAGGAATGCGCGGATCATATTCCGGTGAATCCTTTATGGCATCCGTATTCAGTATGGTTCGTGCTTCTTTTTGCTGGTGGCTGATTGTTTCAATCCAGCCGATATCAAGCAAAACTTTTTTACGCCATGAAAGCCAGTTACCTGAGTTGATCACCGCATACATGATTTTCCAGTTGCTGTCGTCGATAATAAAATCGTTTATATTTCCCAGTTTTCCATCGGAAGCATGAAGCGTGTAACCTTTTATTTCATTAAAACTCCTGAGATGGGTATCGACTTCACTGACAGCTTCATGATGTTCAGCCCTGGGAACCTGCATCGGATAAGTAGCTCCGGCAACCGGATCTACAGGCATTGCATAAGGCTGATTCCAGTAATAATCCACATGATAATAATCGTGCAGATCCTGTTCATATTGCCTTGATACTGGCAGGTGCTGTTCAGGTCTCGGACAGTTGTCAATTTCATCCTGAGTTAGTTCCACATGAAAATGACCCTCAGTCATGAAGGCATCCCGCAACAGAAACCTTGGAATTAATACTCTCCTGTCATTGAATATGTTGCCGAAATCGGCTTCAAGATAACGGATGATCCATGTATCCTCATCAAAAAGGATATCCTTAATTTTACCATCCGTATTATCTTTCGTAGTTATTTTATAATCCAATATATCCTTAATACTCTTTTTCATCGTAATTAAGTTTAGAATAACACATAGGTTCAGCCCATAGAACAGGCAAAACTTTGCCAAACCGGCTGAAACGAATAATTTTTTTTAACTTTTTAAAAGCTTGAAAGTTATACCACCGGCTTTTTAAGCCCCTGGTTTCTGATGAGTAATTGCTTTCGCAATTCGGGAAAAACAGTCTACAGAAAAACCGATCTGACGGTTAATAATTGACATCAATTTTCACTGTTATCCATCAGGATAACATGATCAATCCTTGCTGATTTGGATAAAATTGTTACTAATTTTATGACTTGTATTTATGAATTCCATAAAAATGAGGACTGTTTTAATTGTATTAGTATTATTGGGAAACGGTGTTTCAGGTTTTACCCGTGATAAAGTCCGGTTCAGCGATTATTTTGCTGACAAAACATTACGCATTGACTTCTTTCATTCGGGTGACTCGAAAACAGACCTGTTTTCACCCGACCGCATTTATATTCACGGTGAATGGGCAGGAAATCCCGATCGTTGCATCCAGCCGTTTGAATTAGGAAGCTACAAGGCAGAAATCGTTGATATTGCCACTAACACGGTTATTTATACAAAAGGTTATTCCACCATTTTTTCCGAATATCAGACTACTGCACCGGCCCTGCAGGGAATTTCAAAAACATTTCATGAATCCGTTCTCATCCCGCTTCCCCTGCGACCGTTTATTTTCATTATTGAGAAAAGAGATAAATACAACGTTCTTCAGCCGATTTACCGTGTGACTATTGATCCGGCCGATTATCATATTAATACTGAAATCAAAAAAAATCCTGTTGACCAGGTTATACCTGTTTTAAAAAGCGGGGAACCCGGTCATTGTGTCGATCTTGTGATCCTTGGTGATGGATACAGGCTTTCAGAACTTGAAAAGTTCAAATCGGACCTCAATTACTATGCTTCCCTTTTCTTCAGTGTTGAACCTTATAAAAGCAGGAAGAACCTGTTTAATGTGACCGGCATCTTGTCCCCTTCGGTTGAAAGCGGAACCGATGAACCCAGGCAGGGTATTTACAGGAATACAAAATTGGGAAGTTCTTTCAACGCGCTTGATCTTGACCGCTACTGTCTTGCCGATGATAATAAAACCATACGGGATGTGGCTTCCCAGGTGCCTTATGATGCCATCCTGATTATGGTAAATCTCGACCGGTATGGCGGGGGAGGAATTTATAACTGGCAAACGGTCTTTAACACAGGGTCACCCTGGAAGGATTATGTTTTTCTTCATGAATTCGGACATGCCTTTGCGGGGTTGGGCGATGAATACTTTACTTCTGAAGTCGCTTACCAGGATTTCTACACTACCGGTGTTGAACCTCTTGAAGCCAATATTACGGCATTGCTTGATACTGCCAATGTAAAGTGGAAGCAATTCCTGTCGCCCGGGATCAAAGTCCCTACCGAATGGGGAAAGGCTAAGTTTGACAGCCTGAACCAGCAAGTTTCATTGTTGAATGAAGAGAGAGCCAGGACAATATCCCAAATGAAAAAGGCAAACGCCTCTCCGGATGCCATTTCACGAAAGGAAAAGGAATACCAGGATAAAATAAAAACTGTAAATAAAAAACTGGATGATTTTATCAATAATCATCCCCTGAAAGACAAAGTAGGAGTATTTGAAGGCGCCAATTATATGTCGAAAGGCTTATACAGGCCCACAGTAATGTCGCTTATGCATAAATTCAGTGAAAAAGACCGGTCATATGGGGTTGTCAATGAACATGCTATTATAGGAACAATTGAATATTACACGGTACAATAGATGGGTCTTACGGGACTTATATTTGATATTAAGCGATTTTCGGTGAATGATGGACCGGGAATCAGAACCACTGTTTTCTTCAAAGGTTGTCCATTGGCCTGCCGTTGGTGTCACAATCCAGAAAGCCGTGAGTTCTGTAAAGAGACAATGGTTGTGGTTGAAAGACTCGGTGAAAAAGAATTTTCTCGTACCAAAGAAATTGGCACATTGGTCTCCGTGGCTGAGGTAATGAGAGAAATAGAGAAGGAAAGTATATTCTATGAAACTTCAGGGGGAGGAGTAACATTTTCAGGGGGAGAGCCCCTTCTGCAGCCTGAATTCCTGTCAGCGCTCACCACAGCCTGCCGGCAGAAGGGTATTCACACATGCCTTGATACCAGCGGACAATGCGAAACACCGTTATTTAAATCGATGATGCAGCATTTCGATCTTTTCCTGTATGATATAAAAGTCCTTGATCCTCAAAGCCATATGCGGTGGACCGGATCAGAAAACGGCACCATCCTGAACAACCTGAAGATCCTTGATGCTTCCGGTAAAACATACATTATAAGGGTTCCGCTGATTCCCGGTGTCAATCTTGGCAGGGATAACATCGATGCGTTACTCGATTTTGCGAAACAGCTGACATTTCCTTCCAGGGAAATTCATTTTCTTCCTTATCATCCCATGGGGAAAAATAAGCTTAAGAAGCTTGGCATTCAGGACACCATGGATGAGAACCTGAAAGTGACCGATGAAGAAATATCAGCAGTTTCCGGTATTTTTGGAGAGGCAGGATTCACTGTAAAAATTGGCGGATAAACCATACCATCATGAACGAAAGAATCAAACAACTCAGAAAGCAAAGTATTGAGGCCATAAACACTCTTTCTGCTGAAAGGGCTCTGCTTGTGACGCAGTTTTATCAGACAGCTGAAGCCAGAAAAATGTCGGTTCCCGTTCAACGTGCGATGTGTTTTAATTATATCCTGCGGAATAAAAAGCTTTGTATTCTCGATGATGAGCTTATTGTAGGTGAAAGAGGTCCTGCTCCAAAGGCAACACCAACCTATCCTGAAGTTAACGTTCATTCACTAAAAGACCTCGAAATCCTTCATAACCGCGAAAAAGTAAATTTTCTCAGTGATGAAGAGACAAGAAAAGCATTCGGTGAAGAAATCATACCCTTCTGGAAAGGAATGACAAACAGGGACCGGATGATGGAACTTCTGCCCGACGAATGGCATAAAGCTTACAGTGCGGGTATTTTCACCGAATTCATGGAACAGAGGGCTCCGGGGCATACCGTTTTAGGCGACAAGATTTACAGTAAAGGCATGCTCGACCTGATCCATGATATTGACAACTCCATGGCGAAAATCGATTTTTTCACCGATGCGGATGCCTGTGAAAAACTGGAAGAGTTAAAAGCAATGAGAATAACCGCAGAAGCTATTATACACTTTGCTGCACGGCATGCTCAATTGCTGGATGATCTGGCTTTAAGCGAGCCAAATCCGCAGAGGAAACAGGAACTGGTTCAGATGGCTGAAATATGCCGGAAAATACCGTCTCATGCACCTTCTACATTCCATGAAGCTCTTCAGTATTATTGGTTTGTTCATCTCGGGGTAATCACCGAGCTCAATCCGTGGGATTCATTTAACCCCGGAAGACTTGACCAGCATCTGTATCCTTTCTATAAAAAAGAACTTGAAGAAGGAACTCTTACCCGTGATAAAGCTGAAGAATTGCTGCAGGCGTTCTGGATAAAATTCAATAACCACCCTGCCCCGCCGAAAGTAGGCGTGACAGCCCAGGAAAGCAATACCTACACCGATTTTTCATTGATCAATACAGGCGGTGTAAAAGCTGACGGATCTGACGGTGTGAATGACCTTAGCTACCTGATTCTTGATGTAATTGAAGAAATGAGGCTTTTGCAGCCGAGTTCCATGGTACAGATCAGCAAAAAGACACCCGACCGGTTTGTACACAGGGCACTGAATATCGTAAAAACCGGGTTTGGGCAGCCTTCAATATTCAACACCGACGCGATACTCCAGGAATTGTTGCGCCAGGGCAAATCGATTGAAGATGCCCGCCGCGGAGGGGCAAGTGGATGTGTTGAAACCGGGGCATTTGGAACCGAATGTTACATTCTGACAGGATATTTTAACCTGCCCAAAATATTTGAGATTACGCTCAACAGGGGGATTGATCCACGGAATGGTGAAAAAATCGGGATTGATACAGGTGACCCGGAGAATTTCGAAATGTTTGACCAGTTGATTACTGCTTACGAGAAGCAGGTCAAACATTTTGCCGATATTAAGATCAAGGGAAGCAATATCATTGAGAAACTATTTGCCACAAGATTGCCGGCACCCTTTTTATCGTTGCTGATTGACGATTGCATAGCCAAAGGACGCGATTACAATGCCGGTGGCGCACGGTACAATACAAATTACATTCAATGTGTGGGCATGGGCACTATTACCGACTGCCTGACATCCATCCGGTACCATGTCTTTGACAAAAAAGATATTTCAATGGAAAGCATGAAATCTGCATTGAATGCTGATTTCAACGGTTATGATCAGCTCCGGTGGTCACTTGTTTATGACACGCCCAAATACGGCAACGATGAGGAATACGCCGATGAACAGCTTGTAAGTGTTTTTGAAATAGTTTACGATTCTATAAACGGGCGGCCCAGCCCACGCGGCGCCACTTACCGCATCAACCTGTTGCCCACAACCTGCCATGTATACTTTGGCAGTAAAACAGGGGCACTGCCCGACGGCAGAAAGGCAGGAGAACCGGTTTCTGAAGGCGTATCACCTGTTCAGGGCGCCGATAAAAAAGGTCCCACTTCGGTGATTCGTTCGGTTGCCCGCATTGATCATCTGCGGACCGGCGGTACCCTGCTTAACCAGAAGTTTACCCCTTCTTTCTTCAGGAATGAAGAAAGCATTGCTCGGCTCGGACAACTGATCCGGAGCTATTTCAGGCTTGACGGTCATCATATCCAGTTTAACGTTGTATCGGCTGATACCCTAAAAGATGCCCAGAAGAACCCTGAGAAATACACGGACCTTATTGTGAGGGTAGCAGGTTACAGCGATTACTTCAACGACCTGGGTGAAGACCTGCAAAATGAGATTATCAGGCGTACCGAACATGAGACTTTATAGGTATCCGCACAGATTACCTGTCAAGTTTCTTATATAGTTCGAGAAACTGTTCCTTCAGTTCAGGTAAAGTAGGAAGATTCAGTTCCTTCAGATCCCTGTCGGTTTTCTTTGCTGACTTGGAATTCAGATCACGAAGGTAATTCTCCTTAACTTCCTTACCTGATTTATATTTTGAAAACCTGTCCTTCTCTTTCTCCGTGCTTTTCTTGACATTCTTCAGCTTCTTCTTTTCCATCTCATTCTTGTACTTATCTTCAGGAGTTTTCAGGATCGGATCGAAGGCCTCTCTGTAAAGAAACTCAAGCAATTTTTCTTTTTTATCTTCTTCGTTTTGCATAACGCTGAGGTTTCTGGTGTAACGCAGTGGCTTTTCAATTGTTCAAACGCTTCTTCAAATTTAACGGATGAATACTGAATGCATGGAAATCTTTCCAATTGCGTATTTTTACTAAAAAATTTCAATGGCCCGTTTCAGGCTACTAATCGAATATGAAGGAACCCGGTATCATGGATGGCAGGACAATGCCGGTGTAAAGACAATCCAGGGCGAATTGGTTTCTGCCTGCGAAACATTATTTAACACAAAAAGGGTTGAATTATACGGTGCAGGCCGAACGGATGCCGGCGTACATGCGTTAGGCCAGGTTGCACATCTTGAAGTTCCAACCCAGATGTATGCTGAAAACGTGGCTGACCGGCTGAACGAAATAATTCCCTATGATATTCACATCCTCAAGGCCGTATCCTGCGATCCTGATTTTCATGCAAGGCACAGTGCGGTTGCCCGAAGTTATGTTTATGCCATCTCACGCCGCCGATCAGCATTTGCAAAGCGGTATGCATGGTGGGTGAAAGAAGACCTTTCGGTATCAAAAATGAAGGCAGCTGCGGCCTTATTGAAAGGCTTCCATGATTTTTCATCATTTGGTGCCATGTCCCCGGATGAAAAATCAACAAAAGTGAATGTCCAGCATCTTGAAATATCCGAAAGCGGTAATATGGTAATAATCCATATTATCGGTTCTCATTTTTTATGGATGATGGTGCGAAGGATTATCGGGGTGCTTGTTTTTGCAGGAAAAGGCAAGCTCAGTATTAAAGACATAAACGGATTCATTCAACGTCATTCCGAACGGCCTGCACAGCTTGCTGCGCCGGCATCAGGTTTGTATCTTGAGAGAGTTTATTATCCGGGTGAAGCCATTCAATACAAGCCACAAATCCCGTTCCAGATATAACGTTTACTCGATAAAAAGCGACGCAAATTCTTCCGGCATTTTATCAATTCGCTTAATCCTTATGTCTTTATAATACACCTCCCCGGCTTCGCTTTGCAGCTGGATCTTCCCGGATATTAGTGGTATGGAAGTGCTGTCCTGCATGTATCTTGAATTCTTAAGCACCATCACCACATGTCCATTCACCATATGAATGCTTTTGCCTTCAAAGCAAATAAGATCGAGGGTTGTCCATTCATTTTCGGCGCTTTCAAAGTTGGCGCTTCGCAGGCAAAATCCCATTCTGCCGGTTCCAGCACCCATTGAAAGAAAAGACTGACTTGTATCGGCAACTGAATTCATAATGTCGCCTTCGGGTAAATAAGCCCTGATGTCGATTGCCGTGTTATTGCCCGACCAGTAATCTCCGGCATGTCCTTCCATCACCTGGAACTCCTGGCTTCGCATCCATGCACGCCAGTAATCGACCCCGCATTCTCCTATTGAATGATAAAGGATACCGGAATCCTTGAGTTTATCCAGCCGTGGTTCCCATTTCCTTTCTCCCCATTTGTATTTGAGTGTAAAATGATAATTGCTGAATTCCTGTTTGGTAAAAACGCATCCGTATATTTCGCCGGTTATATGCAAAACGGGTTCACCGTTAACCATCTCCACAGAAAATACATTGGCTTCATTTTTATTATAACCTATCGGTTCAATGGGTGTACCCTTTTCATCAACCGGTTGCTGACCATTATAGCCGTTTTTAAGCCGGTAACCCAGGTACATATCCCATTGAGAAAGGTTCTTATCGAGGAGGTTAGTCCATTGACTGTTGTCTTTTGCAGGCTGATTGTCCGTTTTTACCGAACATGAGGCAAGAATAGCGGCGGAAAGAAGAATGACAATATTATTGATCATAGCTAATATATTCTTCACTAAATATAGCTATAATCTGCCAATATGCCAATGTGCTAATGAGCTCCATTGGCACATTGGCACATTAGCACATTACCTATGCTTTCTTCTCTACCACAATCGTACAATGCGTAGCCAGTGCGGCAATGGCTCCTACCGCGGCAAACAGCGGCGCGAGAACAATTCCAACTGCCCCAACTACAAGTGGAAATTCAACAACCGTCTCGTCTTTTTCATTTTTGATGATGATGCGGGTGGCATTTCCTTCCTTTATAATTTCTTTTACCTTGGTGAGTAATTCATCACCTGACACCCTGAAATATTCCCTGTTTGTATTTTCTTCTGCTTTCATGGCAATTTATTTTTGAATGATGAAGCAAATAAATAGTATTCCGGAAAACAAAGGAACAGCTTTTCGGCAAAATCATAGTTTTTAACGGCGAAACGCCTATACAGAGCATTTTTTATACAGCGCAGGAAAAAGGTACCTTAACTCAGGCATAAGCCTTTATAAAATGGAAGTTGAATAGGATTGAAACAAAAAAGAGGTCATACTGGCCTCTTTTTGGTACCCGGAGGGGGACTTGAACCCCCACAACCATTACTGGTCAAAGGATTTTAAGTCCTTCGTGTCTACCATTCCACCATCCGGGCATGAACTCTTTGCAGATAAAAAAAGGGCAACGATAAAATCGGCCCTTTGAGCGGAAAACGAGACTCGAACTCGCGACCCCGACCTTGGCAAGGTCGTGCTCTACCAACTGAGCTATTTCCGCATTAGTTCTTCCCAGAACTATATCCACATTGTTGTTTGGCACCTCAATGGAGCTGCAAATTTAAACTACTTTTTTATTTGTGCAAAAAAAATTTCGGCTAATGTGCCATTATTGCCAAATTAGCCTCACGGGAGCCTGTTTACCCGGGAGGGCTATAGCCCCTGACAGAATGGAATGTTAACTTAGCACACCCCGGCCTTCAGGCCGGGGCTACTGAGGAACTACCACATGAGCATATTGCCCATTATTTCATTTTTTCATTATTTCATTAATTCATTATCCTTTCAAAATATTCCCCATATACTCCCTCGCCAATTTAACCTGGTTGTGTACATAATCGATGCCGGCCACAGTGTGGTCTTCATTAAGCACCTGGTGGCATAATTCGAATGTGAACCACCCGTTATAACCTATTTCATTCATGAGCGAAATATAATGTGCATAATCCGGTATTTTGCCGCCGGCGTAATAAGAAAGAACAACCGGTTGTATCTTACCAGTTGCATCCCTGTAATATTCCCCTCCGAAATGCGAATGCACCTGCAGGTTACCAACAGTGCGCACAGCATTAGCCACATAATCATGATCGAGTTTGTCCATTATCGGCAGATCAAGGCATATTTTTAGCCATGGGGAATTGACTTCCTTCACCAGGTCATAGGTGTCTTTCCAGGTTCTGATCAGCGGCTGATGATTCTGCAAAGCCATGACCACGCCAAACTCCTCTCCCATTTTTGCAGCTTCTTTTAAACATTCCTTAACAAAATTATACCGGTCGAGCCATGTGGCAAACGGGTACTGGCGCTGGAAAGTATAAAACTGGTCGCCCCGTGTAAGTTCATAAGTTCCAAGTCCCTCATGAATCGGAACCCCGGGCCACGCGGCGAACAGCCTTACCACTTTTGCGCCAAGGTCTTTTGCAAGCCTGGCCGTTTCTTTTACCATCAGAAGCTGGCAGTCGCGGTGTTCCGGCAGGGGACTTGAAAAATCATTATTTGCGGCAACACATGGAATTTCTAACCCGTATTTTGCAAGTGAATTCTTCATATCGTCGCGTTTGCGCTGATCAAGGTCCATCGGGTTACCCATTGGTCTTTTGTTATCCAGCTCAACGCCGTCGAATCCAAAATCTTTTGCATACTTACACAATTCATCAAACGTTGCTGCAGCGCCTTTATACCAGATACCGCCGTAAGATATGGAATACAATCCCAGCTTAATTTTGCCGGCGGCTGAAATCTTTGGAAAAACACTTTTGGTTTCTGCTGCTGATGCATTTCCTGCTTTACCGAGCATGGCTGCTCCGGCTGCGACTCCTGAAGTTTCGATGAATTTTCTGCGGTTCATTGTAGTAAGTAAATTAGTTGAAGAATTTGTGTGTAATTCAATGCCTTTCTTAAAATTAGGTAATTTAATCACACGTTATTCCGTTTGACCTTCATATGTTGCGAAGCCATAGAAGATTATAATTCCGGCAATAACAA
Source organism: Bacteroidales bacterium (assembly GCA_035299085.1). Lineage (NCBI taxonomy): Bacteria > Pseudomonadati > Bacteroidota > Bacteroidia > Bacteroidales > Bacteroidales bacterium. The sequence continues at coordinate 42,719 of DATGXG010000017.1, forward strand.
GAAGCAGGCCCCACAAGCGTTCAGCTTCCATCCAGTGCCATTTGTCGGGCACTGCCATACCCCACAGACCCATTGCGAATAAAATGACAGCGGTGATTAAAAGCAGTTTCTTTAGCCTTATGCATCTCTTTTCTGATCTTAGTACAATGTATAAGGAAGACAGCGATGCAACCTGTAAAACCAATACGGAATATTTGGCCACTTCGATTCCGATTACTGATGCGTTATTGTCCATTGCCTGTGGAAACATAAGGAACAGATCGGCCAGTAGAAGCATGCCTGCACAGTAAAGTTGTAACCGCAAACCTTCTGAAAATGCAATGATGCCCATGAGGTTACCGATGAAAGCAGCAATGATCGCTACCCCGATTGCCCATGCAAGATCTTCGCCCATATGGCCGGGCATTTGTGCCTTTCCAAAAAAACTGTTCCCTGCGATCCACATTATGGCAAATACAAAGAACAGAGCGGCATATACCATGAAATAGTTTTTTGCATTTCTCCATGGATGGGGTAAGGCATAAAAGAATATGATCATGCCGAAGAAAAGTATAAAGATCCAGGGTCCTGAAGGTTTAGTCAGACTTGATGTAATAGCAAGAGCTATCATTCCGAAAGAAACAATAAAATAGACAGCTGATTTTACCAAATGCTCAGTCTCAATGCCGGAGAACATTTTGGGTTTGGTTATCATGATTGTATGAATTAAATATACGTGCCTGTCAAAGACTCGCGATTTAACTAATACAAGTTACATGATAATAACTTAACAGACAACTTATTCAGGTTATATTGTTAAGGACTTTCATCATTACTTCAAAGAGTTTATCCGGCTTTACGGGCTTTTCAATAAAACCATCAAAGCCTGTTTCCATGATGAGCTTTTTATCTGCCTCAAGAGCGAAAGCTGTAAGAGCAATAACAGGCAGCCCGGGATGGCTTTCCCTTATAATTCTTGTTGCCTCAAGTCCATCCATTACAGGCATTTTAATATCCATAAGTACCAGGTCAGGCAATGACTCCTTACAGCGGTTAATGGCATCCAGTCCGTTTGATGCCCTCACAACCCTGTTCTCATGCATGGTAAGCAGCTGATGAATGTAATAATAGCTGTTTAGCTCGTCTTCAGCCACAAGAATCGTTTTCAGCCGGGGTACCTGCCCGATAATATCTTCATGGCCTGAACCGTGAGACAGAACAGGTTTGTAGGGAATAGTGAAAGAAAAGTATGACCCTTTACCAGGCTCAGATACCAGGCTGATCTTCCCACCCAGTAATGAAACATATCCTTTTGAAAGGGCAAGACCTAAACCGGTTCCTCCATATTTTCTTGTTGAACTGTTGTCTAATTGCCTGAACCGCTGGAAAATCAGATCCTGCATATCGTTCGGAATTCCAATCCCAGTATCTTCAACAAAAAATTTTACAATATTATCCTGTATAGAGTAACCGAATTTTACATAACCTTTGGAGGTGAACTTCAGTGCATTTCCCACCAGGTTTACAAGAACCTGCATTAATTTTACAGGATCCGTTATCAACAAAATTTTCTTAGCGGGTAAAACCGGGGGATCAAAAACCAGGTCAGGTGTTTTTTTAGAAGATTTCAGCTGTGCATATACATTGCGCATCACATTATTGAGATCGGTTTCTTTCTCAATAATCTTGTCAATCCCCGATTCAAGAGTCGCTATGTTGATAATCCCTGAAATTATGGATAATAGCTGATCATTACTGTTTTCAATGATCTTGATAAACTCTTTTCTCTTTTCATTCGGAACATCACTGTTTGCAAGTATAGACGAAAACCCCACAATGGCATTCAATGGTGTCCTGATCTCATGAGATATATTCTGAATAAAAGCCGTTTTAAGCCTGTCACTCTCTTCAGCATGTTCCTTCTGAATGATAAGCTCATTCATGATCTGCTTTTTCTCGGTGACATCCTCCTTCACAGCCACAAAATGAGTGATCTCTCCCAATGAATTGCGGATAGGCGAAATAATTGCATTCTCCCAGTACGTTGACCCGTCTTTACGTTTATTCTGAAATTCACCCCGCCATTCTCCTCCTGAAGTAATTTGTTCCCAAAGTTTTTTATATTCTTCATCCCTTGTATAACCGGTCTTCAGAATCCTGGGATTGCAGCCTTTTGATTCCTCAAGCGAATATCCCGTTATCTCCGAGAATTTAGGGTTAGCATACTCGATACTTCCATTCAGATCAGTGATTACAACAGAAACAGGGCTTTGTTCGATGGCTCTGGTAAGTTTCCGAAGCTCATCCATAGTCTGCTTCCTTACAGAAATATCCCTTGTGACACCCAAAATTCCTGAAGCATTGCCATTATCATCCAAAATCAGTGAGGTTTTTACTTCAGTCCACACAGTGGAACCGTCTTTCCTGATCATTTCAAGTTCCAGAATTCTTACAATCTTCGACTTATCCACAGCTTGATTAATGGATGCCATCATTGCTCTGAAGACCTCGTATGCTTTTTCGATTGATGAAGGTGTAAGCACATCCGACATCTTTTGCCTGAGGACTTCTTCAGGTTCATAACCGCGAAGTCTTTTCACGGCAGGACTTATATACTGGTAATTGAATTCCATATCCAGTACAAAGATGACGTCAGCTGCATTTTCTGCAAGGAGCCTGTATTTGCGCTCACTTTCAATGAGCTCAAGTTGTTTTCGTTTAAGAATGTAGGTTTGATGTGCATTGATAATGCCTGTCGGTAATCTTAACAGGTAGTTGCCCGATTTGGAAAGATAGTCGTTGACTCCTATCTTCATAGCCTGTACAGCAATTTCTTCGCTGCCATGACCGGTGATCATAATAATAGGCAGTTCAATGCAGTATTCCTGCCTCACTGTTTTTACAAAATCAAAGGCGTCGGAATCGGTAAGCCGGTAATCAAGCAGGATAACGCTGAATTTCTCTTTGTTTTTTTCATGCCTTAAAATATTCAAAGCATCATAAGCAGAGTAAACTATAGTGAGCTGTATAAAAGGAGCGTATTGTTTCAGATGACGCGTCGTGAGGTCAATATCAACCTGGTTGTGTTCAATATACAACACATGGATCAGTTCCGACCTTTCATGCAGTTTTTCACGATAGCTCTGTAAAGCAAACTGAATAATTTCGGGAAGTTTTGAAGTATAGCCGGGTCCTTTTATAACATAATCCGATGCACCCGCGCGGAGAACGGAAATGGCAGTTTCTTCATCACCGGTTCCTGTCAGCATAATTACAGGAATTTTAAGATCCTCTGCTACAATTTTCTCAAGGACTTCAAATCCATATCCGTCAGGCAGCCTTATATCAAGTAGTGCAATATCATAAACCGTTTGCTCAAGATTTTGCTTTGCTGATTTAACATTGGTTGCCAGGTCAATCAAACAGTCGGGTAATGCCTGAATGACGCTTCGCCTTGTCAGGTAGGCATCACTTGGATTGTCCTCAAGAAGTAAAACTCTCATAATTCAGATGGTATCTGATGCGTTTTGGGTATTTGAAGGTAAAATACAGATCCTTCTGACGGAACACTTTCCGCCCATACATTACATTTCATTCTTTGTGCTGCTTTTGCTACAATAGCAAGTCCGATACCCGTTCCCGGGTAGTCTTCAGACCTGTGGAGCCGCTGGAATATTTCAAATATCCTTCTCTTATATTTCATGTCAAAGCCAATCCCGTTATCCTTTATTGAAATTGTCCAGTAAGCATTATCCTCGTTCAGATCAATGACTATTTCAGGTTGTGGTTTTGTTCCTGAAAATTTAATTGCATTTTCAATAAAATTCCTAAGGATAATGGTAAGTCCTCTAAGGTCGGCATTGATTTCGCGGTCAGGAATATTCACTGAAATAGCATATTGGGTTGTAATTGAACTTTGAAAGACAGCCAGAAGTGAGTTTACCAGGTTTTTTATCCGGATGACCTGATTTGAGATCTTGTTTCTTTCCACCCTCGAATATTCAAGCAAATCCTCAATCAGCTCATTCATTAATTTGGCTGAATTTCTTATTGATTTGAGGTATTGTTTAGGTTCTTCACCAAGCCAGCTTTCAGAGATATCCATAAGCAACTTACTGTAACCGTCAATTCCCCGGAGGGGAGCTTTCAGATCATGGGAAACAGAATAAGTGAATGTTTCAAGTTCCTTATTTACCTCTTCAAGTTGAATGGTCCTCTGTTTTACCCTGTCTTCAAGATTTTTGTATAACAAAATATTGTCAATGGTTCTTGAAGCCGCATCGGCGAGGGTTTGCATAAGCCGGACTTCAATTTCCGAAGGAGTATAATTTTCTTTCCAATAGCATCCGATGGCACCAAGCGGTTCAATTGTATTAACCGGAACAACCATTAAGCTACGGACAAAGGTTCCTGAATAGTGAGCAGTCGAAATACGGTCGTCTTTATAAATATCGGGAACTATTACCGGTTCCTTTTTGATCATTGAATATCCACTGATACAATCGTTTAACGGGAACCATTTTCCTTTCCACAGGGGTTCTATGGCATTCTCTTCAGCATAAAAGCATCCGTCATTTTCAAGAAAGACAAAGGATGCACCATCCGAATGCATAAGCTCACGGGCTGAAGCAGCAATAATTTGCTGGCTTTGCTCAATTGTCTGAGCCAGTGTCAGGTCCTTTATTATATCAATCAGCATTTCAAGCCTCGTATTCAGAAGCCTTACTTCTTCCTGTGTTTCATTTAGCTTTTGTATTGCTTCTTTTTCAGCAAGTTCAGTCTTATAGAGTTCTTTGAATAACCTGGTTTCTTTTGACCGGTTCAGTAAAATCAGACCGAGTGAGGCAATAATTAATATCCCCGATACAGCAGCCATAACAACAATTGCACGGTATTTTAATTCAGCCAGCACTTCTTTTTTATCGATTTTGGCAACCATGAACCAGGGTGTACCGCTTACCGGACTAAGGAAGGCAAGTACCTTTGAACCTTTATAATCCAATCCTTCATACAAACCAATTTTGCCGCTAACAGCAGCTTTAGCGGCGATCTCATTGTTAATAAGCGGTTCTTTATATCTAAGAGCAGCATTGCCGATAAAACGGACGTCATTTACAAATACTACACTGTCACCTTCACGAACAACAAGGATGGTTTCTGAAGTACGGCTGGGTAAGGGCCATTTCTGGATTAACGGATAGAGATATCGTTCCGGATCATTTCGGAGAACAAGGAATCCAAGCACTTTTTCATTCAGTTTAACCGGAGCTACATAATCATCATGAATTTTCTGATGAGTGGTACAGTAATAAAATCCGCTGAAATAGATCCCTGCTTGCTTTTTGGCCTGTAAAATATGGTTTTGCGTTACGTTATCGATCACATATTGATCATTCATGCTGAAAACTACATTTGCCAGCGTATCTGTAATAAAAATATTTTCGTAACGGTCAAAGGATGTAATAGGCTTAAAGAATGAAACCAGAGATGTATCTCTTCCGGGTTTCAGGAGCAGCTTTTCAGTGGCATCAACAACCAGTTTATTTTTTGAAAAAAAACCGGCTTCTGAATATCTTTCCTTTTGCCATTGGCTTATCTGGCTGATCTTTAGTTCAGAGATCGCCTGCAGTTCTTTTAATTTATCTTCACGGATTGATTTTGCCTCATTGTAATAATATACAAGACTCCCGACAATAAGTATTGCTGTTAAACCGACAAAAAAAAGCAGCGAATGTATTTTGCCCATGGCTGATAAGTGTCATAAGTAAAACGGGGTGATTGGCTATCGGGTTACTTAAATGTAAGAAAAAAAAGAAACCCGCATTGAAATGAATGCGGGTTTTCTTTGAATTATTTAATCCTCTTTTGTTTAATCAAACATATGAATATACCAATTATTTTCATCAAGAAGGAAGTTATAAACCTGTTCGCGTTTACCCGAGGGATATTTTTCTGCAACCCTGCTGGCAAGAAATGAAGGATCGTTTCGGCGTTTAGCCACGCGCATCAGATCATAAAATCTTTCGCCTTCAAAGGCCAGTTCTCTGGCGCGCTCATCAACCAGTTGATCCTCGAAAATCTGTTGTTTTTTAAGGAAGTTACTTCCCAGGTCAAGATAACCGGTAATCTCATTTGTAAATGGATCATGAATATACTGGATATTATCAAGCGTCAGCTGATCATCGCCGCTTCCAAGACCTACTCTGCCGCGAACCCCTAACTGAAGACGATTCTGGTCAACTGAATAATACAGGTAACCGTCATTTACAATTCCCTTCGCATAACCTGTATTTGTTTTAACTGTACCGTGATCATTAAAAATCATGTATGTATATATCTCAGCCAGGTAAAGCTGGATTCCTCCCGCACGGTATAAGATGAACCTTGCGTCATCCTGGTATTGCCCGGTATAATATTTAAACACAACAGTATCCATGCCCTCCATAATGTTATTCACGGTGCGGGTGTCATGTTTGGCTTTCATTTCAAGCATGTATTCAACATCGGGAGTATAATACGAAAGGCCGACATTCCTGAGATAAATATAAGAAGTACCAAATCCCCTGTAAGGATCACCCGGAAAACCCATCTGGTTGGGGTCCATCTTTGTCAGCGCCGGGTTATTATTCCTTATTATCCTTTGCCTCATCCATGTGGTTTCCCATTTATGCACAGCGGCTTTTGTAGGTTTAAGCATGTATTTATAAGGAGGAATCGGTAAAAACAGGTTTTGCAGCTGGTTTTGCTGGAAATAATTCTTATCAAACCAGATTGTAAAAATATGTTCATTTTTATCGATCTCGGAAAAAATATTAGACCATGCATACCTTGAAAAGGTACTTGTAAGCTGGTACCGTTCAGTTTCTGCGGGATTCTTAACAATTGCCTCAAAATGATACGTAGCTTTCTGCAAGTCGCCCTCTGTCAGATACATTTGGCCCAACAAAGCATGCATAGCCCACGGATTCCAGATGGTAACTTCCCAGGTGGCATCTGCCCTGTCAATGTCATGTTTTACACCTACAGCTTTCACGTTATTCTCCAGTTCATTTGTGAAATAATCAATGATCATCGGAGTATCATACAACTTCTTTTCAAGTACAATCGGCTCATTGTAAATGGTATCGGTGTTGTAATAACCGTCCTTTGAGAATATCACATGTACACTGTCAATATAGGTTCCCGGTGAATTCACAAAAGCCTCTATTTCTTCCATCGTAGCAAGAGAAGAACTAATAAAGGGTACCTTTCCATATATTCTGACAGCGGTAAAATAAGCCCATGCCCGCATACAGAGTGCTTCACCGTATAGCTTGTCATAATTTGAAATTTCAGCTTTCTGGTCTTTTACTTCAGGATGTTCCCTTTCAAGAATATTAATGAAGTTATTGCATGCAGAAATCAACTTGAAGAAATTAGTCGGGGATGCATACTTATTGGTTTTGGAAACATTGAAATTGTAAATTTCCATTAAGTCGGCATCAGCATTAGGAGTAACAGTCAGCAAATCCCCACGTAATTCTCCAAGCACGATTAGTTGCTCAACCAACTGTTGCTGCAAAGAATACATACCCATTTCAACCGAACGATACTCGTACCAGTCCTTGTATAATTCATCTCCCGTAATATTAATTTCCTGTTCCGGATCAAAGAAATCTTTACAGGAGAACGTTGATATTAATAAGAGTAGGAGGCTGAAGGAGAAGATTACCCTATACTTTTTGAAATTTTTCATATCCTTACGAGTAAATAAATTATAATCCAAGTTTAACACCTACAATGAATTGGCGGGATTGGGGTGTCATTCCATAGTCAATCCCCTGGTGAATCTGCATATATGAATAACTGAATTCCGGGTCATATCCGAGGTATTTCGTTAAAGTCATCAGGTTGTTCGCTGACGCGTAGAATTCAGCACTTTTGAAAGTAAGGAATTCCTTGGGAAGCTTGTAGCTTATTGATACATTTTTCAATCGTACATAGGAACCGTCCTCAATCCAGCGTGTTGAAAATGCACTGTTGCCCATGGGGTCATTCCATAATGCCCTTGGAACATCGGTAACCTGTCCTTCATATTGCCACCTGTTCAACACATACTGGCTTTGATTGTCCAGACCTGACATCCGTTCATTGTTGTACCTGACAAAATTGAAAAGCTCATTCCCGGTAACAAACTGAATAATGGCATTCAGAGTAAAACCTTTGTATGAGAACGAATTGACAACACTTCCTGTGAGGTCAGGCAGGGACGAGCCAATAGCTTTTTTATCGAAATTATTAATAACACCATCCGGGGTTCCAAGGGGTCCGGAAAGGTCAGCATATATTGCATCGCCTGCATGGTAAGGCATACCTTTATCATTTATAAGGCCGGATGCTTCGGCATCAGTTGTAGAAGCAAAAACGCCCCTGAAAACATATCCGTAAAAACTGTTTGCCGGAGCGCCTTCCATATTCACAATCTCAAGTCCATTGAGCTCTGTAATGAGCTTTGATCCTTTGATATCAATAACACTGTTCTTCACGTGAGTCAAAAATACCTGGACATCCCACTTGAATTCCTTTTTATCCATCAACCTGCCGAAAAGTGAAAATTCGTAGCCCGTATTTTTCATCTTACCTGAATTTTCCATCCGGTAATCATAGCCCATATAAGGGTTCACCGGACTATAAATCAGCATATTTTTGGTTTGTGAACGGAATACGTCAACGGTACCGGAGAACCGGTTACCCCAAAGAGAAATGTCAATTCCTGTATTCAGCTGGCTGACCTTTTCATAGGTTAGTTTTGTATTCGTAATAACTGCGGGATACAAACCAACTGTTTCGCGGAATCTTACAGCTTTATAATAATTGGATGCACTGGATTCTCCAATGTCATCATTTCCTGTCATACCATAAGACAACCTCCATTTAAAGTCTTCGAGCCATGAATTATTCTTCAGGAATGACTCGCTCGACAACCTCCATGCAACTCCCGCTGAATAAAATAATCCGAAAGGAACATCACCCAACTTGATTGTATTGGCAGCATCATTACCCACACGGGATGATCCGTCAAACGATAGGCTGGCTGTAATGATATATTTATCCTTATAGGAATAGAACAAATTTTCATAAAGTGAGAACCAGTTCCATTTCCTGTTTTGTCCGCCGATTTCCCTTAAGTCGTCACGACCGTCAGCAAGAGTCCGGTACTGGTCATTCATAGGAGCATTTTTTGTTAATCCCCAGTCGTATTCAAAATTATTGGTCTGAAGGTTAAACCCGGTCATTGACGAAAGATTGTGATGTTCGCCGATGGAACGGTTAATATTTAAATAGGTATTGTTATAGAAACTTCTGAATACGTCGGTTGCAGCTTTGGCTACGTTATGTGCTTCGTTATTGTAATAATGCTCCATCCCGTGGTTGGGCTGAAAGATCTGCTCTTTCATCATATTATAGGTAAAATTGAACTTACTCTTCAGCGATATTCTGCTGTTAATTGTAGCGTCCATGCCCATATAATATACAAAGCTCGTATTTGTATTTTTGGCTTCATAATTATTGATAACGGCAACAGGGTTGCTGACTCCAAGTTCATCCACTTCGGCAACGGTTGTAATTTCTTTACCCTGTTCGTCATACTGGTAAGGATTTAACATTGGCGATTTGCCGAGAGCTGTTAAAATCGGACTTGTTTCCCTGGATGTTGCAGCATCCTTCATATTCGATTTATTGTAATTCAGAGATACGCCTGCGTTCATTTTCATCCATCTGAACACATTCAATTTGCTTACAAATCTCAGGTTATATCCTTTATAATCGGTTTTCTTAATGACACCGCTGTTATTCATCAGTCCAAAGGAAAGTCCGTATGTGGCTATTTCATCACCTCCCTTTACCATGATATTCACATTCTGTGAAAGTGAATTCCTGAAAATTTCATTCTGCCAGTTTGTGTTATGCTGGTAGTCAATAAATCGTTTGTCATCCGGTTCAAGATAAAGGTTCGGATATTCCAGTATCAGATTTTCTTCCAGTTTGCCCGAAGAAAAAAGAACTTCCTGTAACAGAGTCTTATGCTGTGTGGCATTGAGCTGCGGGATCTTATCAGCAGGTGCCAGTAAAAGGCCTGTATTCAGATCAAGCTGAATTACTGTTTGGGTTACACTCGGATCCAAAGTTTCGATCAAAACAAGGCCGTTCGAACCTCTTGATCCATAAGCGGCAGTAATGGCAGGATCCTTAATAACAGTCAGGGCTGAAACATCGTGAGGGTTCACTTCAACCATAGGATTGAATGTGAATCCATTAACGTTTGAACTGAAAACACCGTTAGGAGTTGCAGGAATTCCATCCACAATATATAACGGTTGATTACCTGCATTCAGCGAGTTAATGCCTCGTATTGTCATGAATGCACCACTTGAAGGATGACCTGACCTTTTTACAACATTTGCACCGGCCATCAGTCCCTGGAAATATTCATCAATTGTTACAGGTTTTATTCCTGTAAGAAATTTCATATCCACAGAAGAAAAGGCAGCTGCAATATTTCTCTTTTTAACCGGCCTGGACATGATGATAACCTCATCCTCATCTGAAGCCATATCCAGGGCAGTCAGATAAATATCCAATTGTTTTCTTCCATTCAGATAGACTCTTTTTGCCTTGAATGTGTTTGCAGGAGAAAGAATAATCCAGTCTGAAGGTGAAGTAGAAAATATTGTGAATTCACCGTTTTCGTTTGTCACATAAGGCAATTCAAATGAACCGGCAATACTCACTGATATGTCCTTAAGAGGTCTTTTCATGTGATCGAATACCTTACCGGTGACGATAGTGGTATCCTGCGCACTTACCTTATGTGAAAATCCAAGTAGAAGGATACCGACAAAAATTAGAACAGGTATTCGGCCAATATTAATTTTGTGTGACATATTTGAATTCTTTTTGTATAAAACCATCATCTGCATTAATTGAAAAGATCACTAAAACTTAATCGTAAGGAACAAATTGAATATAGTCTAATACAAGCCCGTTAATCGATAGTGTGCTTGGTCCCTTGTATTCTATTCTTATTTTCGCCTTGCCATATTCCTGCAGGTTATTAATCCAGAAATCAAACCGGTTGTAACCAAGAGCCTCAGGAACATAACGTTTGTTCGGAACAACGCTGTTGATTACGCCATTGAATACCTTATAGGCTGCATAATCAAATGTTTTCACAAGCTGGTCGTTTACATAAATATCAAAAACACCACCCACGCGCATTACAGTGCGGAATACAGCCAGATATTTGCGCGGGAAAAGGTTATTTACATTAAATTCAATTGAATACTTACCGGTGTAGCCATTATTAAAATAGACTCTGAATATTGTATCGTTATTGGCTGAGCTTACAAACTCCTTCCTGACCTCAAAAGGTTTGTCACTTTCGTTCTCAATACCTCTGTTCCATGCGAACGACTGGTTACCCAGAGTTTTTAACCACCATTCACCTTCATAATAAGTAGGTGACTGGTACAGTGTATCCGGAACTATGAAACTGTCGTAATTATAGGCATAGCCATTACTGCATATTGTTTTCTCGCCCGGTTCATAATCAATAACCACACTATCGCCCAGTATATTTTTCAGTTTAACCGTGTCATTAATAGCCTTTTGAATAAACTCTTCCCTTTCAAGCATATTTTCAAAAACTCCGCGTTCAAGAAGATAAGGAATAAGCACCTTATTCTGCCATACAATGGGAATATCGTTATGATCGGTATAACCGGCATGCAGATTCTGAGCCATTGAATCAAGTGCTGCATTGTAATTGGCTTCTTTCGGAAAGACAAGAGTAGCCGTAAGATTCCTGTATTCTTCTGAAATAGGGAAGAATTCAACTTCAAACATATTTATGATATCGGCCACCGTATCGTAAATCGTATTTCCGTTCTCATCAAATCCTATAGGTGTGCTCAGTTGCTTATTCAGTATAACTGAATCCTCACTATCTATAAAGCGCTTCAATACAGGATTGGTGAGAGCGATGTACTCATACAGGTTTGGTTTGGGCAGCGCAACGGTGCCCATCCTGTAGTATTTACCGTTTTTATACAGGGGGCTTTCGAATTCAATCGGAATTTCATCGAAAAACAAATGGCCGTCATCGTTATTAAACAAGGCATATTTTTCCATGAACGTCTGAACTTTTCTTTTACCCAGGATAGCCGGAGTCTGTATGAAAAATTTCGATACATGGTAAGCGAGCACTCCGGTATTCACTGTATTGTTTTGCAAAAAAGTCGTGAATGCCTCGTTTGTAGGGGCAAACATGGTATACGTACTGTTACCCAGGAATAGCGTATCGTACTTATTGTCCTTCAGGTATTGAACAAAAGTAGAAATTGCCGGATCTTTCTGCATGGCATCCCAGACATTCACATCGCTTGTAACCGGGGGATCATTATAATGCTGATCCCAATCCTGCTTACAGGAAGCAAAAAGCGAAAAGATTACAAGGGCAAGTATTGAAACTCTGTAATTCATAGTATCCAGTATTATTTGGGTTCAAAACGAATAAAGTCGCCCGTGAAAGTTCCGGGAATTAAAGATTTCACAGTAAGGGTATGTGAATCATATTTGATGAAATTTATAGTACCTACTTCTTTAGTTCCAATCGGGTTGGTACTACTGGCATTGACTTGAGGATCACTTGAAAGATCAATGGTTCCTCCTACCTTTTTGCCGTCAATAAAAATTTCAACAACTGCATTTTCCTTATTCGGGCTGTAAAAATCAGCCTGCAGGTAAACGGTATAATTACCCTGGACGATTTTGGGCAGCTTAAAATTGAAAGTAAAGTCACCGTCAAGCTGCACACAATCTGTGCTCCATAAACCGTTTGGGTTATCTTCTTCAGAGTATTTTATGTAGTTTAATTCACTACCCGAATATGTGATCGAATTAAGCAGGGTCGAATCCTCGATGAGGTAAGTACCCGGCAGAGTCTGGTATTCGGTGAAAGTTGGCCTGTCAAAAAACTCGTAAGTTTGCAGGGCTCTTGAAGGGGGATGCTGCTTTAGAATCTGGTCGATGAAATGAATTACTCCGCTTTGGGTAATTACGTTGCTGGCATCATAGTTAATACCCACATAATTTATAAATGTGGTGTCGCCAATGCTATGGACGATCGTATCAAACATTTCCTTGCCCTTATTAATTTTTATATCAATGCCCATACCGTCAACTGAAAGAGGGATATCGGAATAGGTAGAATAGTTTGATGATACACCCTGGAAATCATCCACAAACATATTTTCTGACAGAACATGGTATGCAACCCAATTATACAGTGGATTCAAAGGGTTTGAATAATCGGTTCGGCCCGGACTTATGAGGTTCGTCAACTGTGTGAAGGAAAAAATGCCGCGTTTATAAAATATTGAATCATGTTCAAGGAAAAGTGTAAACGGCAGGGTTTCCTCATCCACTTTAGGATTAATGTTCAGGAGACCAATCAGTCCGGTTGTATCTACAGCGGTTTTAAACAATTCATATCCGTCATGGGCAGCCAACCATCCGTATGTTGTTTGTGTAATAGGGGTAAGAGCCCGGCTGACAATATGGATATAACCATTGGAGACTTCAATGTTAGGCCTAATAACGGGTGCCTGGTTATTAATTTTATAGTAGGATGAATCATCCTCAATAATAAAGCTAACGGCCAGATAATCATCAGTCAGCGTATATTCCGAAAATGCTCCGAATGGAAAATCATTTTTATCAATGCCTTTATTTACAACATGGTACCGTGAAAAGTACCAGATATAATCCTCATCATTTAAAAGGTCATTGAGCGTGGCATACTTACTGTCTTTGATAAAACTGTCAATGGCCTCATTGGTGGGAAGGAACAGGGTATAGTCGTCTCCGTTAGGATTATAGGCACTTAAAGTTTTATCAAGTCCTGATTTCTCAAGGATAGCGAGGAAGCTGGAGAAGGTATCTTTATGCTGAACGATATAGTCATAAATAGTTTGTTTCTCAACATCTTCGAAATCTATGCGAATGGTATCAGGATCGCATGACATGGCCAATCCGATGATGGCGCATATGCTTATAAAAAGTGAATAGAATAACTTTTTCATTTTTAAAAATTATAATAAGGATTCTGTACCAGATTTCTGTTTCTCTCCAGTTCTGTCTTATATATCGGCAGGTACCAACTCAACGGGTTAGTAAGTTTTGTCTGCAGAATGCGTTTTTGTGTCGATGGCACGTTTCTTACCATAATATCAATGAGTTCACTTTTACGGTTGAAATCGTTCCTGCGGCCCATTCTCATGAGGTCAAACCACCTCTTGCCTTCATAGGCAAGTTCCCTGGAACGTTCATCCAGGATGGCATCTTCAAATGCCTTTGCCGAATTATTCAGATCGAGTGGCTTATTGATTCCAGCTCTTTTTCTGATTTGGCCGAGGATTAAACGGGCCTCATCATAGCGGCCTAACTGAGACAATGCTTCGGCTTTCATCAGCAGGACGTCAGCCATGCGATAAATAATAAAATTTGCGCTATTCTGCATACTTGAAGGTCTCGGGGTTGAGCCGTCACCCTTCAGTCCCACATATTTCCAGATAATATAATTTCCTTCACTGTATTTTTTGATTGACTTACCCACACCCCTTACCAATTCAGGATTGGTTTTATTGTCAAATATTTCAACTGCATAATCGCTTGGGTCAAAATTATGTGAAGTTTCTAGTGTCAATCCATAAAGGTGGTTTTTCTGGTTGAGTGCATCGTCAAACTGGAATTCAAAAATACTTTCATAGGTATTTCCTTCCGAAAAGTTGACGTACCAGTCTTTGGATTCAACGAGGATGTACTGCTTCATATTTTCAATATTCTGAACATGCTCAATGCAACTTTCATAATCAAAGTTCCATAAAGCTATGTCTGCCAGCAACGCGTCAATTGAAGCTTTTGTAGCTCTGCCCTTGTTTTCCTCAGGAGTCAGGTATCCATCGACAGTAGCCCAGTTACGGGCCTTAACCAGGTCTTCGGTAATACTCTGAAGGATATTACTTTCGGTGTCTTTCTTCACATACACATCAGTGGCATCAGTAAGTGTAGGCTCGGTAACATAAGGAACATCCTTAAAAATTCTGACCAGGTAGAAATAACTCAGGCTCCTCAGAAAGTAGGCTTCAGATAAATAACCATCGAGCAGGTAATCACTGAACGTATTGTCCTTTTCCTGCACTTTCGGGGCATATTCAATAACCTCGTTGCAATAATTTATAATTTCATAGAAAGTAGCCCAGTTGCATAAATAGTTGTCAGGGTATATGCTTCCTTCCATGATTTTGCGTTCATCGGAGGATGATTGGTTATAATCATATTTAAGAAATTCCCCGCGTAATTCACCGTATTTAAAAAGCCTGTCATCCATGGATGCAAATTTCGAATAGGTACCCATGATAACGGCCTCCACATCCTCCTTGCTTTTCCAGAATTCCTCACGGATCAGGCCTTCGCGGGGTGGAAGTTCCAGCCAGTCTGAGCATGAAAACTGACCGGCAAACATCAACAGGATCAATAACAATTTCGCTGATATTTTCATAATTTGATTTTTTACAGGTTAGAATCCAACAGATACAGCAATTGTGTAAACTCTTGGAGGGGGAGTATTGGCTTCATCCACACCAATCCAGAACGGATCCTGCGCATTCTGACCGATCTCCGGATCCTGGCCGGAATATTGGGTCAGAGTAAACAGCTTCCTGGCGCTAAAGGTAACACCCAGTGTTCTTAGGTTCAATTTATCACAGAATTCCTTTTCAAAGCGATAACCTAACATAACATTCAATAACCTGAGGTAATCGCCTTTTTCTACATAGCGGTCAGAACCAAGGTTGCTGGCAGGATGGCCCATATAAGCCCTGGGCAGCATATCTTTTTCATTCTGTCCGTCAATCCTCCATCTGCGAAGCACAGCCTTGCTCTGGTTGTTTTTATTATTCATACCCTGGGTTTCCATGGCCACTTTATTAATTATATCGAAACCCATCCGATAGTGGAAACCAAGATTCAAATCAAAATTCTTGTATTTCACTGCTGCACCAAAACCGCCTATAAAATCAGGGTTGGAGTCACCGATATATACTACGTCATTCAAATCGATACGACCATCGTGATTTATATCCGCATACTTCGGGTCACCGCCTTTGAATGTGTAGGTTCCATAAGACATGGGAATCGGATCACCGTTATAATCCCTGAGCAAATTACCACTGGCATCAACAGCATACGCTGCTTCATTTGTCGGGTAGACTCCCAGGTAATGGAATCCAAAGAAAGAACCGATGGGCTGGCCCTCCTGCAAGCGCAGGGGGTATTCCTCATTCAGGATGGATGTTGATTTTTCGCGGTTGAAATTATCCGGAAATCTGCTGAAGGAATTCACGTTATGAGATGTATTGAAATTTACGGATACCCTGAGATCTTTTTTACGGATAATCCTGTAATCAAACATTAATTCCCACCCGTTATTGACCATTTCACCGGCATTGAGGTAACCCAACTTATCAAATCCTGATGATGTAGGAAGTTTGTAGTCCTGGAAAAGAATGTTTGTACTCTTCTTTTTATATAGATCGCCCTGGATAAAGAGCCTGTCATTAAACATGTTCAGTTCAATACCTATATTTGATTGTGTAATCGATTCCCACTGGAGGTTATCCAACTGGATTTGAGAGTTGACAATACCGGGGTAATAAATATAATCGGTTGAAGAATTATAGGTGGCAAAACGGGCATACTGGTTGGTAGGCTGACGTCCGGAAACTCCCCAGGAAGCCTTGATCATACTTTCACCTAAGAAATTCAGGTTATCCATCCATGGTTCACTTGAAAAGCGCCATCCGAGTGCGACTCCTTTAAATAATCCCCACCTATGATTGGCTCCGAATGAAGAAAATGCATCGCCCCTTATATTACCCTGAATCATATAACGGTCTTTGTATTTGTAATTCAGGTTAGCCAAGGCACCAACGCCGCGGGATTCCCATGAAGCATCGCCTATCCAGTTAATCTGGCCGCTGACGGCAGGGTCCGTAATCTCAGTACTTGGAATTTTATTACTCTGCATGTTCATCCACTCACCGGATGCCTGATTTGTAATCCAGGTAATGGCTCCTGAAAGAACATGATCACTTGAATCAGCAAAGGGAACATCAAAAGCAATTTGCGATTCCGTATTAATATAGGTCTCCATTGAGTTACCTTCTTCCGCCTTATTCACAGTCCATTCAAGCCAGTCGGTTCCCAGCGCATTGTAAGGAAGGTAACGGCTTTCTTTTTTCCCGATAACCTGGAACGACAAGGTTTCACGGAATTTAACCCAGTCAAGGATGTTATAGCTTAATGTAAAGTTGTTTTGCAGGTAGTTTTCCTTCCTGTCGTTTTTACCCAGTTTGGCAACTGCTATGGGATTGAAAAAGGTGCTTCCGCTTCCCTGGTAACTATTGATAGGTGTAAAATATTCGCCTGTGGGCTTTCCATAAGCATCGTATTCCCAAATGCTCATGTTAGGAGCTTTAATATAGCCCATTTCACGCACATTTTTGCCACCTACCTCGGCATTGCCATCCACGTTATTATTAGAATAGCTGAACTGTATGGAGAACAGCGTCTTTTTTGAGAGGAAGTAGTCAAGATTAACGCGCGTCGAGAAATCTTTTGCGCCTGTGCTTATAGTAGTACCCTTCTCGTCGATATAACTGAAAGAAGTATAATAGCGTGTCTTTTCACCACCGCCTGATATATTAAAATAATGATCATGGGTACGGCCGGTTTGTGTTAAAGCTCCCAGCCAGTCGGTATTTGCAGAATAATTGTAGAAGCCGGGATAATCTTTATCATAGGCAATTTCTGAAGGAATATCAAAAACACCATTACTGTTATGCAATTCCTCAAGCTGAAGCATAATATACTCATCACCGCTGAGCATGGGGATCGCTTTGGGCTGATAGTTCAAACTTCCTTTATAGGTATAGTCGAACTGAACTTTCCCTAGTCTTCCTTTATAGGTTTCAATAAGAAGCACACCATCAGCACCTCTTGATCCGTATAAAGAGGTTGAAGCAGCGTCTTTTAATACCTCAATTGATTTTATATCCTGCAGCGCAATATTCAATTCGTTGCTTATATCTTCCTGGTCGGCGGAACTCAGGTCAAAGTCCTGTGACAATTTGTACTGCGGAATACCGTCAATAACAACAAGAGGCCTGTTATTACCCATTGAGCTCAAACCACGGATTACGATCTGGGATCCTGAACCGGGGTCTCCTGAAGCGTTCATGATATCAAGTCCTGCCACTCTTCCCTGTAACGCATCGGTTGCAGAAACCGCACCGGATTCGCGCATGTCGGCCATGTCAATTTTTACTGTGGCGGTTGCTACGTCTCTTGCGTCAACGTTGGTCAGACTTAGTTCCTGGCGTTTCCTGGCGGTAACAACAACTTCGGCCACCTGGTTAACCTTTGGTTCCAGTTCAATTGTAATGGAAGAGGAGGCACCCGGTGTGATGGTCTTGGTGTTATACCCTATCATAATGACCTTTATAACATTCTGAGGGTTTTTGACAGTAAGTACAAAGTCACCGTTCACGTCACAGACTGTTCCGTTCACAACACGGTTTTCTTTGTCATATTCAACGATGTTGGCACCAATAACCGACATCCGTTCGGTCTTGTCAATAACACGACCGCGGATTACAACTTCGTTTTGTGAAAATGCAGTTCCGAAACTGCAAAGACACACTACGAGCATCAGCACATATCTTATTTCTTTCATATTGGAGAAAAGGCTTAATTACTGTTTAATACAATCGGTTATTCAGTGTCAAGGTCACTATAGTTCAGGACACCATTGATTTCATGCAATACACCGTTTGTTACGAGTGTGGGGAAAGTGGTGGCCGCATTCGGATTGATAATGCGGGCAGCCATTTTATTAGTCGCATCGGATTCATTCACTGTAATGTTGGTGAATCCGTCTTTCCCACGGAAATAAATAGCATCTGATCCGGGTGTTATGTAAATCTTGGTATAGATTTTACTGTATTGGGTAGATTTCTCATCCACACGGGCAGTTTCATAATAACCCGCAGGCATTCTTCCGTCAGTAAAAATCAAAGAACCCTGGACAAAATGCATCATCAGGAATTTTTTAAGCTGTTCTTTGGGCAATGATGCATAATCGAATTCCGCAAGCACAGCATCAGTCGGAGCAAACACAGTGTAGTATTCATCATCCGACATAAAATTATAGCTGAAAGTGGTTGTATTAACAAGTCCCGCTACCTGCAGAAGATGGTGAAAGGCGGGATAGGAAGAAGATATTATATTATATATCGTAGTGGATGTGAAATTCATCCAGTTGGCTATATCGTAAACTTTCCCGTTATATGGGGTTATATCCGTGAGTTCCTGCGGATGTAAAACTACAGGAGCACCATGAAATCCAAAAGTGGAGGGACCGCTTCCTTTTACTTCGCCTGTTTCATTGTTGATCACAATGTAATTTCCTGCCAGGTTACGGATAAATTCTTTCCTTGCATTACCTGTGGGCAATTCCGTTCCGATATGATTTAAGATCAGGTTACGGATATCTGTTATAGTGGTAGGTTGTCTTGAGTTTACTTTACCCAATATGTTATACACGGCGAAATCTTCACGTTCGGCCGTATAGATCAGTGATGAATCGACGGCCAGGTTGGCATCGTTTTCAACAAAAAGCATGTAATGTGCTTCAGGCCTTTTAAGCGCTGTGAGCAGACCCGTCTGACCGATGGCATACATGGCGGTTGAATAACCCCTGCGAAGATAAACAGGGCCCGTTACACTTGTAAAAGCCTTAGGAACAAGCATCTTGTTGACACCAATAAAGGTACAATTGCTGGCGTATTCCTTTTCAACAATGGTTGACTGATCCAATTCCATCAGGTCGTTTTCACCGTTAAGAAAGCCGCGTTCAAAATTGCTGGGGTAAAGGGGACCGTTAGCCATTTGGGAACTAACGATCATTTTCCTTATATGCCGGGGAGCCTGTGCGATGGATCCCCAGCGTCCCTGGCCAACCAGGTAAGTATTGACAAAATCGTCAAAAGCAGCGTTTGTAGGTGCCACTAAACCATGTTGATAGCGGATTGTAGGATTGGGCACATAAGTTCCCCTGGGTGGCAAAGTTTTTTCATTTACTATTGAAAAAGTCAGGTCAGGATAGGTAATGTCGAACAGCGAGTCAACAGTCAAACCTTGATCAGCACCGGGCTGGTCAAAGGTTTTATCTTCGTTGTAATCAACTTCGGGAAAAGTATTGATAAGGTCAAGGAATTTATCATAGGCGTATGTCCCGTTCTTTTTACTAAGGATCTGAAAGGCATTTTCAAGAGGCTCCACTACCCTGTCAATAACATGAACAAAACCATTTTCAGCAAAAATGTCCTTTGTTATGATTTTTGCATTAGCAAAGTAAACGTTAGGCGACTCGAAAGGACGGCCAAAATAAAAGGCATAGTCCTCCGATTTCAGATCGTAAATTGAAAAGTAATCCTGGTAAAAAATAGGGGCATATTTTCTTGAATCAACTGCCTGCCTGCGGTACCAGTTTGATTTCAGCGTATCCACAATAATGTATTTCCTTCCCTCTTCAAGATCGGTGACATCATGACGGAGGTTAATACCGTATTTCATGTTAGGTTCTCTCAACAAGGTTTCCCGTTTAAATCCCCTCGGTTCGTCGTTATTCAGGTCGAGTGAGTCAATCCAGCCGTACACATCAAGTTGCTGCAACTGGTAAACGCTCCATGGACTCTGAACAATGTGGAATTTAACTATGCGGCTTAATACGCTTAGTGGAATGTCCTCAACTGAATTGAATTCCGGATGTTCTTCGAAGTAAAGGGCAAATGCATCATTGTCAGGAGCAAATACGGTATAACTTCCCGAAACGTTAATCACACTATCAAAACCAGTTAATTCAATGCATTTTGCAAACTCGCTCAATTCGGGCCTTGCCTTGATCTGTGAGAAAAGTTTTCCGGCGAGCCAGGGTGGTCTGGAATAGATATCTTCCTTTTTGCAATTATATGCCAATAACAGGTTAATTATCAGCAATAAGAAAAGTAAAATCTTCCTCATATGTAAATTTTTGTAAGGGAATAAAATTATGTTTTTTTTTGAAATGTGCTACCTGAAGTGCTATTTTTTAACAAAAAATAGTGTATGCAAAATTGAACAAATTGCAGAAATAGCGCGCCATCACGGTGTTAGCGTAACTTTTACAGTAACCATGGTTTTTTTTCGAACTCATTTAACATTTTTTAATTTTATTTTTACTATTTTTAATCTGTATTTATGTGCTTTGTCGATGATTTCTTTCAGCATATATATATAGGTACAACTTGAAGCCAACTCTAATCAGATAATTTCAGATAGTTTTAGTATTAATTAAAAACCCAAATTACACATCAACAAATTTTTTAACAACTTGATTCACTAACATTTTAATTTCTTTTCTAACTAAAAACCTAGCTTTATGAGGACTAAAATTTTACTATTTTTTTCACTTTTCTTGTGCGGTGCATTGAACGCCCAGGTGGACGATACCATCCGCACATTGATTATCTCAGAAGTAAGGCTTGATGATGCAAGGCGTGGCTATATAGAAATTGCCAACGTTGGTGCTACTGCAGTCAACCTTAAAGATTTTGAGATTGGTCGTATTGATGCCTGGACTGCCCCGTGGGGAAATCCGGTAGCTAACTGGCTGATGCTGCCCGACAAAGAACTTGCACCGGGAGCAACTTTTATTATTGCTGCAATGCGCGATTTCAGTCCCGAAATGGCAAAGAGCAACCCGGAACAATGGGATCCGGTGGGCACGAACAAGAAGGAATTCTGGACTCTGGCCGACATACAGGACCATGTTGATGAGCAATCGGTTGGAGATCCCGCCGGTGACTCCGTCAGCCCTGCTCATGGACGTGAATTGCTCACAGTTTGGAACGGACGTGATTGTTTCTATCTGAGATACCATATTGGCGAAGATTCAACCGTTGTTGATCAGGTTAACGGTATTTTTGGTGGCGGTGGCAATACAAGGCCTGACCCAAAAGGCGGTGTAGCTGTAGCCGGTGTTGATAATGCAACACAGACATGCACTCTTGTACGTAAGTTTTCGGTAACCACAGGTAATCTTAATTTTGCATCAGCAAAAGGAAATGACCTTACTGAATCGGAATGGATTCCCATTCCTCACCAGGCTGGTGGAAGATGGGCTGACAACACCAGGAGACTTTTCTGGACAGCCGGATTCCATGGCGATGCAGTTATTGATGACGGCACACTCGTTCCGCTTGAAAAATTCGCATCCACCGTTGCTGTTGACTGGGGCGCAAAAACTATTACTGTTCCCTGGGGAACAAGGCGTGATGACTCCATCATGTTCATGTTCAACAAGGTGCCGGGATTGGCTTGGCATTATGACTATCTGGATAACTATGAAGATTCAGCTTTTGTTTCCGCTCAGACAGGTGATTCACTCACTGTTTATGCAACCGGTAGTGAACTTACCCTGGCTAAATTCGGAATTGTAGTAACTCCTGCAACTAACGATGCAAAGATCGTTGTTCCGAAAAAAGCTCCGAATAACAATGGTTTCTACACAGGCGTTGACGATCCTGTTTATTTAATTACTGACGGACTCGAAATGGATACAATCGGCTCAATGAGATTCTTCGGTGTTCCGTTTGCAACCCGTGTTGATACTCTTTATAAATATATTGAGGCTCCCGCCGGTGCTACTCTTGATATAGTTTTTGTTGACGGCAACGAAAGAACCGACCTTAAAGAAGGCGATATTCTGAAAGTTACGGCTGCTGACAATTCAACAAAGGAATACTACATTAAGGTTGACCGCTACAGAAAAAGTCATGACGCTTTACTGAGCTCCATTACATGGCCTGACATTCCTGCAGATTATCGTGGTCTGTTCGGCTGGATGGGTGATACCATTCCTAATTTCGTTGCTTCATCCTTTGATTATGTGATCCAGGTACCGCCCAATACAGTCGGTGTTCCTGCACTCGTAGGTAAGAACGCATCATTACAGGGTAAACACACAGTTGACATCGCTACCACCCTGGACGGAACTGCAGAAGCTAAAACTGTAACCTTCAACTCAGTTGCTGAAGACGACACGTCTCACAAAACCTATAAAGTTCAGATTTCGAAGATGCAGGATCCTGCTTCAGTTCAACCCTGGGATGGTGATCCTTTCATTTCCGAATGGGTATTCTGGGAACAATGGGGTGAAAAGAACTGGATTGAGCTTGCTAACCCAAGACCCGGTGAAATGGATATGAGCCATTATATGGTTGTTGTTTCATGGGAAAACAATCCTGCAACAGCTATTTCCAATACACGTACACAGGCTGACCAGTGGCTGAACCGCTATCGCCGTTACGTTCCCGGTTACAAATGGGTTGATTCATTGACATGGACTGCCAACCCGGGTATGCTTGTACAGGACCTCGCCGTTAACCCGGTTGTAAAGGGTGGCGATGTATTTGTTCTTGCAACAGTAAATGGCGGAAGAGGCAGTGAGCCTGCTACAAACTGGTGGGCAGTAAAACAGACCGATGTTCTTCTTTCCCGTTTGAACGGGGCTTATCCTAACCCATGGAATGAAAGACTGAATGAAGGTGTTGCTCATTGGAAGAACAATAATATTTACCTCTTCAGGATCGATAACGATTCCATTCTCAATGGTTTGAAGAATGCCAATGATCCTAAAGACTTTACCCTTTTAGACGTTATGGGTAATGGCGACGGAACTGACATGGTAATGGGCGGAGTAACGGTAGATATGATCCAGGCATACTCGAGAAAGCCAGGTATTTACCATGGTAATCCTGTGTTCAAGGCTTCAGCCGGAACCACACCTGAAAACAGCGAGTGGATCAAGAAAACCGGTGATACTTATGCAAGTGAAGGATGGCCGAACAGCATCCTCTTCATTACAAAGGATATCGGCAGCCATTTCATGAACGATGTGACGATTTACAGATCCACTGTTACATCCTCTGTATATAAAGTCAGCCCGGGTTACGGCCAGGCAGAATCAATCAGGGGCGTAATAACCAACACTGATGTTGATGGCCTCTACGCTAACCTTATTAAGGCTGATGCCGGCCAGGTACTTAATGTTGTTTCAGCCACATCAGGTGAAGCACTTGCATCTACCGATTCAGTAGAAAACGGTGACACTCTTGTTGTACTTTCAGCTGACGCTAAAAATACTTCCAAGTATATCCTTGAAGTAACCGAAGGAGGATTGAACAATGATGCCACCCTTACTTCAGAACATTGGGATATAGCAGTAGATGGCAATGAAGGTGTAATATCCGGATTTGATCCGTTTATGTCATTCAAAAACCTCATGGACAGTATCCAGGTTCCTTCAGGTGCTGTAGTAATTGCCACAGGTGCTGATGGTAAGTATGTTCCTTACACTATGCTGAACTTTGATACAGCTTACGTTGCTGTACCTGTAAGTGACCAGATAGTACTTACAGTAACTGCTGAAAACGGTGTAAATAAGATTACCTACACACTCGAACCTGCCGGTAGCACTGCTGATGCTTATGTAACTTCATCAATCTTCGGTGTTGACCAGAACCTGTCACTTATATTCCTTGTTCCTCCGGGAACTCCTGTATCCAACTTCCTTGCTGGCCTCACACCGGCACCGGGAGCTACAATTGAGCTGCAGGATAAAATGGGATTTGTAAGAGAAATTGGTACTGTAATTTCCGATGACACCCTCATAGTGACTGCTGCTGATGGCACCACAACCAGGAAATACGGATTAGGTATGCTCGGCGGTTTGACAGCCAGTGATATAGCTTATGTTATTTCTGAAGTATATCTTGTTGACCAGGATGGTATGGTGATTTCAGGTGATGCAATCACTGCCGGAATTACTGTGGCTGCTTTCAAAGCCAACCTCATTGCTTCAACCGGAGCTTCTATAGTTATAACTAACGCTGCCGGTCAGCCGAAGAACTCAGGCAATATGGCAGAAGGTGACCTTGTAAAAGTTGTTTCAGCTAACGGTTCGAACATTGTAACTTATACAATTACCTTCCATGTGGCTGTTAACAACAATAATTCCGATAACCTCGTTGTATTCCCGAATCCTGGAAGAGGCCTTTACACTATCAGTGGTGTAAAAGCAGGAAACCGGATACAGGTAACCAACATTATCGGTGTTAAAGTTGCTGAAAAGATTGCTGTTGCTGACAGAGAATCTGTATCGATTGAAAAGGAAAATAACGGTATTTACTTCATCACTGTAAGTGATAATAACAAAGTTGTTGGCCGTTACAAGATTGTTAAAGAATAATTACAATCACTGAAATTAAGAAGCCCCGTAATCTTACGGGGCTTTTTTTATTATCTTACGATCCAGAATTATTTTGGATTTTAAGTAAAACGACTCCGCTAATTAATACTAACCGGCATGAAAAAGTTGTTTCCATGGCTAATACTGATATTCTTAGTGAATAACTCTCTCTATTCACAGTCAGTAACCCTGTCAATTGATGCATCGGATCAGAAAAAAAAGATTTCGCCATATATTTATGGTAAAAACAACAGTCTTTCAGGTAATCCTTCTGATCCGCTTACGATTATCGAATGGCAACGACTAAGGGACATGGGTATTACTATGTTCAGGGAAAACGGCGGTAATAATGCCTCCAAATACAACTGGCGAAGGAAACTTTCAAGTCATCCCGACTGGTACAATAATGTGTACGGCAATAATTGGGATTTTGCCGCATCAAGTCTTGGCCCTAACCTGCCCTATGCCCAGGGAATGTGGGCCTTTCAGCTAATGGGTAAGGCGGCTAAAACAACATCTGCCAATTTCAACGATTGGGGCTATAATGGTTCGGCATGGTGGTCGGGTACCGGACAAAACCTGGCCGGTGGAGGTACCGTGAATCCTGCTGGCGGAGGAAAGGCCCTTGTGGACGGTAATCCGGATTTATATCTTGAACCCTGGAATGCTGATTCAACAACAGGCATTCTCACTCATTGGTTTGGAAACAACGGACTGGGACTGGATTCAACCAAAATCCGATACTGGAGTATGGATAATGAACCTGAAATATGGAGCGGTACTCACGATGATGTATGGAAAACTCAACCTTCGGCAGAAGAATTCATGCAAATGTACTTTGCCGTGGCTAAAAAAGCCCGGGCATTGTATCCCGGAATTAAACTGGTTGGACCTGTTCCATGCAATGAATGGTTCTGGTATACCTGGAATGGCGGAAAGATAAGCTATAAGGGTAATCAGTACACGTGGCTGGAATATTTTATCCGGCGTATAGCCGAAGAACAAGCCGCCAGCGGAATGCGATTGCTTGATGTAATTGATATTCATTTTTACCCCGGCGAAAAGTCGGCATCCGATATTACCCAACTCCACAGAATATTTTTCGATACATTGTATGACTATCCCGGAGCAAACGGTGTAAAAACATCAGGATCCGGGGGCTGGGATAACAGTATCACAAAAGAATACATTTTCAAACGGTGCACCGACTGGCTTTTGAAATACATGGGACCTGACAACGGTGTAACGTTCTCCTTATCTGAAGTATCCCTTGCCCAGCATGACAATCCGAATCTCACTGCCAACTGGTATGCCTCAATGCTCGGGGAATTCGCCCGCCAGGGAGTCGAGATTTTCACACCATGGGACTGGTTTACCGGCATGTCAGAGGTGGCTCACCTTTATACCCATTACGGAAAGAAAAACTATATCCCGGCTGTTTCAACAGATGAACATTATCTTTCGGGGTATCCGACAATTAATGAATCGGGAGATACAATCACACTGTTCCTTGTTAACCGCGACCTGACCCATTCAAGAGAAACAGAGATAAATCTCAGCAATTTTCATATTAACGGAACATACAGCCTTTACACCCTTTCAGGACTTCCTGCATCGGAAACATTTCAGTCACACACAGTGAACGCACTTCAGAAATCCGAAATCCAAGCAAATGGTAATACGGTTAACGTTTCCCTCCCTCCTCTTTCGGTTTCTGCATTAATACTGGTAAAATCATCATCCTATGACAAATGGAGAAGTTCTCTTTATCCTCCAAACTGGACTCCTGGTTATAAAGACACTGGAGGACGATTCCTGCACGATTTTTCATACGCAGGATATCATAAAGGCGAACTCAGCGTTCCTGAAAGGAATCACAATATTCTTGATGTAACCGCACCCCCTTACTCTGCAGATAATACCGGAAACACCGATGTGACGGCAATAATCCAGAAAGCTCTTGATGATGCCGGCGAAGCCGGTGGCGGCATTGTATATCTTCCCGCAGGAAAATACAGGATCGGAGAAACAGATACAACATGGGTACTCAGAATATCCCATGACAGTACTGTTTTGCGGGGCGCCGGAACAGGACTCACATTTCTTCTGAATACAAAAACCGACATGAGGTATAAGGATATTATCCAGGTTAAACGAATTTATGGCAGTTGGTTTTATCCAAAAGATCCCTCCTCATTGATCACAATGGATCTTTCAGATCCTGTGCGAGCCATACCGGTTGAATCCGTAGCCGGATTTCAGAAAGGTGATCCCGTTGTGGTAATGTCAACACCTACAGATGCATTTATTCAGGAACATCAGATGACAGGACTGTGGACCGCATCAGGCATCAAGGGAGTGGCCTTTATGCGGCGTGTGGATTCAATTGATGCACATCACAACGTCTTGTTTATTGATGTACCCACAAGGTATCCGTTGAAGACAAGAGACCAGGCAAGGGTTTATAAAATTGAGGAACCCCTTAAAGAATCCGGAATTGAGAATATCTCAATCGGAAATTTAGAGAATAAAGGCTCAGGATGGGAAGAGGAGGATTATTCCACACCGGGAACCGGCTCTTATAATGTGCATAATTCGCACATGATACAACTTATAAATGCTGAAAACTGCTGGGTAAGGAATGTAAGTACTTTTCATCCGGATCAGAACACAGGTGACTTCGATTTACTTTCGAATGGTATAAAACTCAACCAGTGCCGTTTTGTTACAATTGATTCATGTAACCTCGAAAAACCCCAGTATGAAGGCGGCGGAGGAAACGGCTACATGTACACAATTGAATCAAATGACTGCCTGATTGAGAATAGCAGGGCAAATGACGGAAGGCATAATTATGATTTCAAATATCCTTACAGCAACGGCAATGTTATATTGAAATGCAGGGGCGAGAATTCAAGATATGCAAGCGATTTTCATATGTACCTCAGTATGTCAAATCTGGTAGACGCCTGTACATTCAATAAGGATTTTATTGAATCAACCTTCAGACCCTATGGTGGCCCGCTTCACGGGTATACTTCATCACAATCGGTATTTTACAATATTACCGGTGAAGCTTACCATGACGGCATTTCTTATCTGATTGAGTCAAAACAGTTCGGTAACGGTTATATAATCGGAACTTCCGGCCCTGCTGATGAAGTAATGGTTGACCCGGTACAAGGCACTATGAACGGCTATGATTATAACACATCTCCGCGCGATTTTAAAGAAGGGGTTGGTTACGGGGCATATCTAGAACCTTCCTCACTTTATCTGGATCAGCGGTCTCGAAGAAAATCGGATAAGTATCCTGTTTCGGGATTTACACTGAAAATAATTACCATTGATGCTAAAACACGGCTTCCCCTTTCAGGAAGTGTAATTAAGGCATTCAGTGACACCCTGATAACCAACCAGGATGGAATTGTTGAATTCAGCGATATGCCCGAACTGGTCAGAATAAAAACAAAGAAAGAACATTATCTGCCTGTTCCTGAAATGAATCTGCATTTAAAGGGAGATAGCACGATTACCCTTTTGCTGACCCTTGAACAATTCGATGTTTCCGTCACTGTTTTGAAGGCCGGCTCAACAGATCCGTTGAGCAATACCACAATCATCCTCGGAACTTCATCACAGGTTTCCAATACAGCCGGTAAATCTTTTTTTAATAATATCCTCAGGGGCTCCATGCCGTATTCAATTACTAAAACTTATTATGGCTCACTGCAGGGAGATATAACCATATCCTCGGATACTTCATTTACGTTTTATATGACAAAAACCGAAGGTATTCTCAGATTCAGACTAAGGGAAGGGAACACCCCGGTTTATAATGCATCAGTAATAGTCAATGATGATACTTTGAGTAGCAGCGCTATTGGCGATGCGGTTTTTAGTCCTTTGCCGTTGAACGGGTCTTACTCATACCGGGTGGTAAAAACCGGTTACCAGGAAGTAACCGGATCTGTCATGCTGACAAATGACACCCTTGTACTAGTGGCCATGATACCTGTAATCATTAATTCAGAGGACGGGTCAGCAGCAAAGGGAATTCAGATTTGGCCTAATCCCGCTAATGACCGGCTTCATTTTACACCTGGTAATGATTTAAACGAAGGCACCATCGAAATCATGAATATGCAGGGAATGGTTCTTTATAAAACAAAAAAAATCAACAGCGAAAATGAGATTGACATCCATTCGTTAACGCCCGGTTCTTATATTTTCCGTTTTCGTTCTCAAAAGAATGTTTTTATATCAAATTTTGTAAAAAACTAAAGAATACCGTAAAACACTGAACATGAACACCGATTTAAGAATATTGAAGATTGTATTATTAATCGTAAATCGTATATCGTAAAATCGTAAATCTCTTAAATATTCAGATAGAAATCCGCAGTAAGATCCCTGTATTCCTCCGAATATCCATCCTTCTCCCCTTTTCTGATTAAAATTTCATTGGTTTCAAAATTGGCAGTATGTTGCCGGCCAAATTCCACAAGGCATCGGGTGAAGTTTTTACCCGGATAAGGCCGCACAGTAGATTTTCTATAAACATAAAGCTGATTAAACCAGGCATGGTTTATAAACTGATCTGACTGATCGTAGGGCAGAATTACTGCCAAATGCCCGGTCGGAGATAAAAGTTTGATCGAATTATGAATGAGGGTTTCCGCATCAAGCCTGTCGTCATGACGTGCCAAAGACCGTTTTCCATCCGGCGGTTTTAATGAATTTCTGAAATACGGCGGATTGGATACGATTACATCATATGTGAACAGTGTTTCAAGGGCATATTGCTGAAAAGGCTTGCAATATACCTGTATCCTGTCCTTCCATGGTGAATTTTTAAAATTAACTGTGGCCTGATCCGAGGCATCCGGATCTATTTCAACCGCATCGATAAAGGAATCTGAACGTTGCGCGCACATTAACGCGATAAGGCCTGTACCGGTTCCGACATCAAGGATCCGTTCAGCGTTTTTTACTTCAGTCCATGCTCCAAGCAGAACACCGTCAGTGCCGACCTTCATGGCACACCGATCCTGAATTACTGTAAATCGCCTGAATGCAAAGTAATCATTCGACACTTTAAGAGATTTTTAAGATAAATGCAATATCAGCGCCTTTTTTTATGAAAAATTAAGAATTATTAGAATAATCAGTTCGGTGCGGGTATAATTATTGAAAAATTTAAAAGCAAATGGTTAATTGAAATTGGTCATGGTTAAACAAATTAAATCATATAGAGTACCTGCCTTTATCATGTTCATGTTAACAGCTTTTTTCGGCTGCAAGAAGGACGAAGTGCCTGATATTAAATCTCCGGAGGTATTTCCTTTGTCAATTCGGTCGGGACAATTAACAACCAGTAAAGGTGAACCATTTCTGATTACGGGCGATTCACCATGGTATTTGCTACAGGGTACTGACCGGAAAGGGGCGGAAACATATCTCGAAAACCGTCGCAAAAAGGGTGTGAATTCCATAGTATTATGCCTTATTGCCAGCCCGCTTTATGGAAAAGCCAATGCATACGGTGAAAAGCCGTTCATAACCGACAATGATTTTTCGACTCCCAATGATGCTTATTTCGATCATGCTGAATATGTTATCAGGAAAGCTCAGGACAAAGGTATAGCTGTCTTCCTTTACCCTGCCTGGCTTGGTTTTGATGATGGCAAGGGCCACACAGAAGGGTTTTACACGCAGATGATTCAAAACGGTCCACAGAAGCTCCACACTTATGGGGAATATATTGGTCAGCGTTTTAAAAATATGTCCAACGTAATTTGGGTAATGGGAGGAGACAGTCCTCCAAAAGACGCCCTTGAAGGAGTTCGTGCTATTGTAGAGGGCATTCAAACCACAGCCGGTGACCAGATATTTTCCACACAGAATGCCCGTTACAGTTCAGGTATTACTCATTATCACCAGGAATCGTGGGTTGACCTGAACACTACCTATTCGGATAATGACTCTATAGCAATACACCTGAAAGATGATTATGAAAAAGAACTGCCATTTTATTTTACCGAAGGCACCTATGAGAATACCGGTATTTCAGACAATGAACTCAGGGCCCAGATTTATCTTCCTGTCCTGATGGGTTCATCGGGTTATTTCTATGGAATAAAACCATTGTATGCTTTTGATCAGGGTTGGGAGAATCTTCTGGAAACACAGGGTTCTCATGATTTACAGCGATCTTCTGAATTTTTCAGGTCCAGGCCATGGTTTAATCTGATTCCGGATATCAGTTCGGAATTCCTTAAAAACAGTTCTGTTGAAAATCAGCTGTTTGCTGCTCTAACCGCCAATGGTAATACAGGGATCGTGTATGTTCCGGTAAAGCAGGAAATTGAACTTGACCTGACAAAGATGAGCGGTACAATTGTAAAAGCATGGTGGTATAATCCTGCCACCGGCAAAACGACTGACGGTGGAACCATTGATCACAACGCTTCAGTTAAACTGATGCCACCGGGTGAAGGGGATTGGTTGCTTGTACTGGATGATGCGGATACAAACCCGGCGCCTCCCGGGACCAAAATAACTTACAATTAAAAACAGACGATACGTTATTCAGAATAATTTTAAATTACGGTACACTCTTATACAAAAACAATATGAAACGTATAAATTAGTTATATAGATATATCTTAGCATAATTCGTGATATTAAAAGGGATTCGAAGCTGCGGGATGACTAACGGTTACTAATTTAAAAGTTATTGAAATGAAGTTTGCAATCAGGATACATATTGGGTTATTGCTATGCCTGTTGTTAGGGGTGAGTTGTTCGAATGATGAAAACAAGTCAACTGACACGAATATCCAGGTACCGGTGTCGAATGATCCGGAAAATTTTCCTTTGAAGGTAAGTGAAGGAAGGCTTGAAACTCAATCAGGACAACCATTTCTCATTGTAGGTGATTCGCCATGGTACCTGATGCAAAAGGTTGATCGGAGCGGTGCCGATAAATATCTTGAAAATCGTCACGCCAAAGGAGTAAATTCCCTTATATTATGCATGATTGCCAGTCCTATGGTCGGATCTGAAAATGTTTATGGAGAAAATCCTTTTCTTCAGGATCTTGATTTTTCAAAACCCAATCCCGCCTATTTTGATCATGTGGATTATATTGTCAAAAAGGCCGCGAAGGAAGGAATAGCCATGTTTCTATTCCCTGCCTACCTTGGTTATGATATGGGTGATGATCATCCTGAAGGTTTTTATGAAGCCATGATTGCCAATGGTCCTCAAAAAATGTATGAATATGGCCGGTTTATCGGAAACCGCTACAAAAATTACAGCAATATTGTGTGGGTTATGGGTGGTGATGCTTCTCCCGGTGAGACACTGGATGAAATCCGCGCCATGGTGAAAGGTATACAGGAAACTACCAATAACCAGATATTTACTGTTCACAATGGCCGTTACAGTTCAGGTGTCACTGAATACAATGGCGACAGCTGGATCGACCTGAATTCAACATACGCAGATTATTTAACTGCTGCCGAATATCTCATGAAGGATTATAACCGTAATTATCCTTTTTATTTTATCGAAG
Source organism: Bacteroidales bacterium (assembly GCA_035299085.1). Lineage (NCBI taxonomy): Bacteria > Pseudomonadati > Bacteroidota > Bacteroidia > Bacteroidales > Bacteroidales bacterium. The sequence continues at coordinate 75,727 of DATGXG010000017.1, forward strand.
GAACTTATGAGAATTCAATACACAACGATATTTATGTAAGGAGCCAGATGTATACACCCGTTCTGCTCGGGTCACAGGGGTATTTTTATGGAAATGAAAAGCAGTATCCATTTGATTCGGGATGGGAAACCCAATTGGAAACCCAGGGTTCAAAAGATCTCGAAAGATCCGGGAAATTTTTCAGATCAAGAGAATGGTATAGCCTGGAACCCGATATTGCCGGAACATTCCTCGTTTCCGGGGCCGGAGATGTAAGTTCACCCGACTTTGCTCCTGCTGCTGTAACTCAGGATGGTATAACCGGGATTATATACACACCCGATAACCGTGAGCTTACCGTTGATCTCACCCGAATTAAAGGCCCCAGGTCACATGGATGGTGGTATCAACCGTCTACAGGCATTGTTACCGATATCGGGGTTATTGAGGACGCAGCGGATGTATCATTTGTACCGCCTATGGAAGGCGACTGGCTGCTGGTTTTGGATGATGCTTCACAAGTTCTTCCTGAACCGGGAACAAGCCTGTAATTTAGCGGCTCCATTCAACTATTGCCTTGATTTCATCCGATGAATGCAATTCAAGGACATTCCTGAAATCCCTGTAATTCACTCTTTCAGTAATGAGTTTTGAAACCGGGCTGCTGAAGGTGTTTTTAAACCTGACAAGTTCTTCGGAAGCTTTAATGTAATGATCATAGGATGCATTTACACTGCCCAGCATGACCTGGTTTTTAAGCACCATTTTTCTCATCAGGTCGGCGCCAAGAATGGTAACCGGTCTTTCCCCGGCCGGAATTCCGGCCAGTACATACACTCCGTTAACGGCAAGCGCATCCATAAGCTCGAATTCCAGTTTGGCAATACCCGTAGCTTCAAATATGAAATCCATAGGCCCGTAGGTATTGTCAATGTTTTCAGTCTTTAATTCGAGCCCGTTAATGTAATGTCCTCCGATTTCACTGAATATGGATGGCCTCACAGATGCCGGTTTTACAATGTCAAGACCATAAATATCCGCACCTTTTAGTTTAAGAACCAGGGCTGCAAGAAGGCCAATCGGTCCCAATCCAGCAACTAAAGCCCTTTTCCCTTTTATCAGATCAGGAACAATTCCGGAAAACCGGCACGACTGAAGCATGAGGGCTTCATCAACCGCTTTAATTACAACCGAAAGAGGCTCAGTAAGCACCCCGATATCGCGGATCTCTTCGGCTACCGGAATCACAAAGTTTTCATGATCAACGACAAATTCGGTTTGATATCCGTGAATTCCCTTTATACCCCTTTCGGTGTAGTCACCGCTTGAACACATGTCGCTCCGGTTATTCAGGCAAAACGGACAATGATTACAGGGTCTTCGTACCATGAGCATTGCATAGTCGCCCTTTTTGATTTTTGTAACACCCTTACCGGTTTCTACAACGCGTCCGAGCATCTCGTGTCCGATCACCAGTTCAGATGAACCGGATGGTGCATCGGCCCTACCACCCACAATTTCTTCACGGTCTGTTCCGCAAATGCCCACTTCAAGCACCTGGAGCTTGACATCCTTATCGTTTTTTACTGATGGTTCCTCGATATCGATCAGGCGGGCATCGCCCTTCCCGGGTGTTATGGCTATTGCTTTCATTCTTTCATTCTTTCATTCTTTCATTCCTTCATTTCTTCATTCTTTCATTCTTTCATTCTTTCATTCTTTCATTTAAATCAACAAACCGTCATACAAATAAGTTGTTTTGTATTTTTGCATCGTGCAGGCAACAGGCAAATTCGAATTGAATAAGACGAGAGATTTTCTTGAGGAAAAAGTAAGGCTGTTTAACAATCCGGCTTTTATAGAAACCGATCCGATTCAGATCCCTCATCTGTATACAGCCAGGGAGGATATTGAAATTGCAGGATTCCTGGCGGCAACCATATCATGGGGTAACCGGGCTTCAATTCTAAAAAATGCAAGGAGATTGTTATCCCTGATGGGTGATTCACCATATGATTTCATTTTAAATCACAAGACCCATCATTTAATGAAGTTTGAAGGTTTTGTACATCGCACTTTCAATACCGATGACCTGGTTACGTTTATAAACGGGCTTCGGCATTTATATAAGCGGGCCAACGGGCTAGAAGGGATTTTTTTGAAATATAAAACCGTTGATTCGCTTCAGCCTGCCATTCATGAATTGAAAAAAGAATTTTTCAGCATTGAACACCTGCCGAGAACCAGGAAACATCTGCCTGATCCTATAACAGGATCCGCAGCTAAACGTATTAACATGTTCCTCAGGTGGATGGTACGAAAAGATAATGCCGGCGTGGATTTTGGAATATGGAAAAACATTCCTCAATCCATTTTATCCTGTCCGCTTGATGTTCATTCCGGTAATGTGGCCCGAAAGCTCGGCCTTCTGACAAGAAAACAAAATGATGCCAAAGCCGTGTCAGAACTGGATGCCATACTCAGGCACTTCGATCCTGAAGACCCGGTTAAGTATGATTTTGCGTTGTTTGGATTGGGAATAGAAAGGAATTTACGATTTACGATTTAGTGATTTACGATTTAAAAGTGATTTGTGACTGGTGACTGGTGACTGGTGATTGGTAACTGGTAACTGGTAAGGTCCCTAATGTCCCTATAGTCCCTAACCGAATACCGATCACCGAATACCGAATACTGATTACCGAATTACGCCAGCAACCCGTCATGCATTGTAATGGTGCGGTCACTCATACCAGCCAGTTCATTGTCATGTGTGACAATCACAAAAGTCTGGTTGTATTGTTTTCGCAAAGTAAAGAATAGCTCGTGAAGTTCTTTTTTATTGTGCGAGTCAAGGTTTCCTGAAGGCTCATCGGCCAGCACCACATCCGGATTATTGATGAGTGCCCGTGCAACAGCCACCCGCTGTTGTTCACCTCCTGATAATTCTGCAGGTTTGTGTTCTATCCGATGGGTTAACCCGAGAAAGCCAATGATTTCTTTTGCTTTTTTAACAGAGTCCGATTTCGATAATCCTGCAATAAAAGCAGGAATGCACACATTTTCAAGAGCTGTAAATTCGGGCAGAAGGTGATGAAACTGGAACACAAATCCGATATGTTTATTGCGAAATCGTGCAAGTTCTTTGTCTTTCAACCGGCTGACCTCGGTTTGATTGATGATTACTGAGCCTGAAGTGGGTCTCATCAATGTTCCGGCAATTTGCAGGAATGTAGTCTTACCGGCTCCGCTGGCGCCGACTATTGTAACTATTTCACCCTGTTGAATGGAAGCGTTGATTCCCTTTAATACATTAACGGAACCGAATGATTTTGTAATGTTATTGGCCTCAATTAATGCCATTGACAAGGCATTTATGCATTATTTCGAAGCTTCGTTGATACTTTTATTGATGTCGGAAGTGGTTTTATTCAGATCCGATGTGATATCGCTTGTTATATCGGTAAGATTACGGCGTATCCCTCCCACGCTGTCACTGATATCCTGGGTAATGCCGTCGGTGCTCTGACTTATTTCGCGTTTAATATCATCAGTTGCTTTTTTGAATTCCCTCAGACCCTTTCCTAACCCTTTTGCCAGTTCCGGTATTTTATTTGAACCAAAGAAAAGCAGGAAGACCAGGAAAACCAGCACTAACTCTCCGCCACTGAGAAATACGAATGTATGGTACATATGCTTTAATTAAGGTTACAAATATAGCAAAAGATCAAAATAAAAACCCCGGATATTTTTCCGGGGTCTTATGGAGTAATCTTTTCAGAATATTTAACACTACAGTTATTTAACCGTCGATTTCAGTTCCTTTTTGTTACGCGTATCATAAACCAGGGCCGTTGCAATAAATACGGTTGAATAAACCCCTGATATCAGACCGAGCAGCAGCGCGAAGGCGAATCCCTGTACACTTTCACCGGTTACGAAGAAGATGATGGCTACTGTAATCAACACAGTGAGTGATGTGACGATGGTTCGGCTGAATGTATCGTTAATGGCCTTATTCATCAATTGGGCGTAATCCATTTTGGGATGAAGACCCCTGTATTCCCTGATGCGGTCGAAGATAACAACCGTGTCATTCACCGAATATCCGATGATCGTAAGGATTGCCGCCACGAAAGTCTGGTCGAGCTCCATGGAGAACGGCATGAATCCGTAAAGCAAGGAGAACATAGTGATCACAAAGAAGGCGTCATGTGCAAGTGAGGCCATAGCTCCCAATCCGAAGCTCCAGTTCCGGAACCTGAAACCGATATACAGGAACATAAAGAAGAGTGCGACAAACATGGCAATAATTGAATCCCGCTTGATATCGGCAGCGATGGTCGGCCCGACTTTTTGCATACCCTGGAGGTAATTATTCCGGAAGTCATCATAGCTTATATTGGGATCCATGAATGATTTAGAACCATCGTAAATCTTGCGTTCTATTTCATTCTCAACACCCGGGTCTTCTGAATCAATCTTATACTTTGTAGTAACACGCACTTTATTGTCTGAACCGTAAGTGATGACAGTCGGCCTGATGCCCAGTTCCTTTTCCATGGCGCCTGCCACTTCAAGATTGCTTACCGGTTTTTTGTATTCGATGATATAATTACGACCACCGGCAAAATCAACACCCTGGTCCAATCCGCGGGTAAACAAAGAAACGAGTCCAATTACAACCATTGTACCTGAAACAATATACCATGTTTTCCTGTGCCTGATATAATCCAGGTTGATATTCTTAAAGGCGCCCTGTGATAATTTGGTACTGAAAGTCATTTTATAACCTTTGTCCATCATAACCTCAAAAACGAGCCTGCTGATGAAAATAGCAGCAAACATGGAGGTAATGATACCTACAACCAGTGTTGTGGCAAAGCCTTTTACAGGACCGGTACCTCTGACAAACAGGATAATACCTGTGATCAGCGTGGTAAGGTTACCGTCGACGATTGCTGAAAGAGCATTTTTAAAACCGTCAGCTATTGCTATGCGGCCGCTCTTTCCGGAAGCGACCTCCTCGCGGATACGCTCATAAATCAGCACGTTCGCGTCAACCGACATACCGATGGTGAGCACAATACCGGCTATACCGGGGAGCGTGAGGGCAAGTCCCATTGAAGCAAGAACCCCGAAGAGGAAGAACATGTTCAGGAACAGTGCTATATCTGCAATCAAACCGGCACGGCGTGTATAGTAGAAAATCATGAATGAAAAGATCAGCACGAATGAGATAAGCAGTGAGTTGAGACCTGACTTGATGGATTCCTTACCAAGCGACGGCCCGATTACTTCTTCCTGGATGATCTTACAGGGTGCAGGCATAGTACCTGATTTCAGAAGGTTGGCAAGGTCACCTGCCTCCTGGGCTGTGAAATTACCTGTGATACGGGAGCTGCCGTTCGGAATTTCCTCGTTAACACGGGGATAAGAATAAACGTAGTTGTCCATTACAACAGCAATGATCTTACCCACGTTTTCACGCGTCATCCTTGCCCATGTTTTGGTCCCGTCAGCATCCATATCCATCGATACAAAAGCTTCTGCTGTATTCTGATCGAATTCATTCACGGCACGGTCAATCACGTCACCGGTGAGAGGAGCTCTGCCGTCACGGCTTGTTACCTTGATGGCATGTACCTGGTAATAATCGGTAGGTTTCTTTGTATTAGGATTTTCGATCGGCTTAGCGGACCAGAAATATTTGAAATCGCGGGGGAATAATCCGCGTTCCATGCCAAGGCGCAGGTATTGGTTAACCTTGGCCGTATCTTTATAATGAACCTGTCCGAAAACCGAACCGGGGATGAGTTCGTTGTTCTGCGTTACATAGGGTACAAGAACGCTGAAAAGAGGATTTTCCTTAAAGAAAGCATCCGAGGCTTTTGCGCTGTCAACGCCACCTTTAGCTGTTGAATCGGTGCTAAGCTGTTGAAGAAGGGATGGTGCACCTGCACTGGTATCTTTCTGGGCAGTTGCTGAAGTATTCTGAGCTGTAGCCTGAGCAGCGGCCGGTGTTGAGGCAGAAGATGTTTTTGCCGACTGGTTGATTTCACGAACCAGGTTATTCAATGACATCAGACCATTACGGATCTGACCATCGGTATTATCATAAGTTTCCCAGAATTCAAGTCGGGCAGCACCCTGCAATAATTTTCTCACCCTGTCTTTTTCTGACACGCCGGGTAATTCAACCAGAATGCGGTCGCCGTTCTGAAGGCGCTGAACATTGGGAGAAGTAACGCCAAAGTGGTCAATACGGGTTGTGATGATATTGAATGAATTGGCAATGGCCTTATCTGCCTCTTCCTGAACAAATTTAAGTACATCGGCATTAGATGTATTATAATTTACTTTTTCACGGAATTCAGCGGATGTGAATATGGCCGACAGTTTAGCATTGGGATCAATCTGTTCGAATGCCTTGCCGAAAAGAGCTACAAAGTTTTCGTTTGATCCGACCTGGTTCTTTTTAGCCAGGGCCAGAGCCTTGTTAAAAGTTGAGTCCTTGCTGTAATTAGCCATGGAACGGATTACATCCGACACATTCACTTCAAGCACAACGTTCATACCGCCCTGGAGGTCAAGACCGAGAGCAATCTCCCTTTCCTGGCACTCGCGGAAGGTATATTTCTTCATCCATAAAAAGTTGTAAACCGGCTCGCTGGCTATCGAATCAAGATAGTAATCAGCTTTTTTAAGGTCGACAACATTTGTATTTTTATCGCGTGCATAGGCTTTCGCGTCTTGTTTTACCTTGTAAGTCACCACAGTAAAGGATAACTGGTAAAGGCAAACTACTGCCAGCGCTATAGCCAATGTCCAAATGGCTCCTTTATTACGCATTTCTAGCTTTTTGTTAGTTTATAAAAGGTTTTTTTACAGTGCCGCAAATATATAAAAATTTCTGCATGGCAATACTTAAATTTAGTAGTTTAGAAGTTTAGAAGTTTAAGAGTTCGTCATTGCGAGGAGCCAGAAAAATTATTTGAGTTCCCGGAATTTAACTGCGACGAATCAATCTGCCAGCACTGGCACGACTTTACCAGGATATCTTTTTGATTTCTCACTTTGTCAGGCCCTTCCTGTTCGGGCAGATTGCTTCTGACCGCAGGAATCGGTCATCGCAATGACGATCTTTTGCGCATCCGGCATCTGTTTTTTTCCTACCTTTAAGCAACCTATTTACACCTTGTATCATCATAGTTTCAGTTATATAACCTAAATACTGACTTATGAAAAAATTCGCTACCCTTCTGATTGCATTGCTTGCAGGTATCGTATGCTTTGCACAACCCCCTGTTAAGGACACATTATATACATGCCGGAACGGATTCAATATCCTTCTCATTGAATCTTCACCCGACTTATACCGGTTTTTGCCGGTAAGAGATGACAGCCTTGGTCAATTTTTCTGGGATTTCGGCGACGGAACATATGCTTACGATATGAGTCCTTTGCACGCTTACAAAGTAACTGGCAACTATGTAATCAACTTTTATTATACCTCACCTGATGGGCAGTGCACTTCATGGGCCTCAGATACTCTTACTGCAACAGGATCTTCCAAATGCGATGCCTATTGGGTAGCATATCCGGCAGTCACCGTAAATAATTCAATAATTCCTGATTCGGGATTCTACTCAACTGGCAGTTATTTATTCGAAGACCTTTCTAAGGGACTTATCATATCGCGTAAATGGGATTTCGGGGACAGCACGTATTCCGAAGAACAAAATCCGGTTCATGTATATGCAAAAGCAGGAGTTTACAATGCCTGTCTTGTCATAACCACGGCCGACAGTTGTTCAAGTACCTGGTGCAGTGAAATCATTGTTGATTATCCGGGTTTCTGCTCACTGACAGGAACTGTAAAAGATTATTCAGGTCTCGATGGCTGCGGGCTTGTTATTGAACTCGATAACGGGGTAGTTCTTGAACCTGCTGAAATCGTTCCCAATTTTCTTTTGTATGACGGTGAACGGGTAAAGTTATCGTATACAGAATTAACTGACAGGGTAAGTATTTGCATGGCAGGTATAATTGCAAGGATTGATTGTATTACTGAAATACCCCGTGATACCTGCACAGCCGAATTCAGTTTTTATTCTCTCCCTTGGGTATCTTCCGTTCCCCCGATTTATCAGTTTGAGATGCTTACCAGCCATGAAAATGCTGAAGTAAGCTGGGATTTTGGTGATGGAACTGTTACAAATGAAATATCACCCATGCACAGGTTTCCCCATGATGGTTATTATAACGTATGCCTGACATTGAAGACTCCGGACTGCTATACAAGCAGTTGCCAGACGGCCTGGTTTGACGGCTATGATCCGGAACCCGGTTTATGTGAAGGCTTGATCCGGTTAAGCACGGATATTATTTTGAATGGGCAGCAGTGTAACGGTTCTGCCACTGCAACACTTGTTGATTCATACGGGAATGAAATGCAGGCAGCGGGATATTATTGGTCCACCGGTGAAGAAGGCCAGGTTATTTACAATCTTTGCCCGGGCTTAACCTATAATGTTGTTGTTACAGATACTACAGGATGTGCAGTGTCAGGTTCATTTTCATTCGGTGGTTCGGTTTCATATCCTGATTCACTTATTGGTTACTGGAACTACCAGCAGGACAACTTCGATTTCCTTTTTAACCTGCCGGTATATTCTGACAGTATATATTGTGAATGGGATTTCGGTGACGGAGAGAAAGCAGAAGGAGCATCAGTTGCCCATACATTTGATGAAGCCAGCAACTATATGGTAAACCTGAAAGTATATGACAATAATGGAAATGTACTGTATGATCAGAACATCCTAGTTTCAGCCGGACAGGCCATGGGAACAAACCATCATAATTCCGGCATGCCGGTAGTATACCCGGTTCCGGCGAACGACAGGCTTTTTATAACCTTACCGGGCCAGGATTTAAAAGCCGAAAAAATTGAAATACTTTCAGCCGGAGGTCAGACCATATTATATAACAGCATTTCACAGGAGAATAATACGGTTGAAATAAATGTATCCGATCTGAAGCCGGGATTTTACCTTGGGAGGATAATTTATCCTAAAGCAAATTCGCAGACATTCCGGTTTACGAAATAGGCTGATAGTCTGTTAGTCTGTTAGCAAATCTTCTTAAATCATAAATCGGTGTTCTATGTTCGGTGTTTTTGTAAGCAATAAAACACCGAACAAGGAACACCGATTTAAGAATATCGAAGTTTTTTATCTTTGCAGGAAACTTCTGCTATGCTCGCTATTGGCCGATCCGTTATCAGTATAGATGTGGTGACATCCCGTTTTTCGTGCGATCTGGATGCATGCAAGGGCGCATGCTGTGTAAGCGGTGATTCGGGCGCTCCCCTTGAATCCGATGAAGTTAAAATACTTGAAGACATCTATCCATCGGTTAAATACTATCTGAGTGCTGAATCTGTCAGAACGATTGAACAATACGGCACATCGGTAATTGATATAGAAGGCGACACCGTTACACCCCTGAATGATGGCAAAGAATGTTCTTACGTTGTTTTTGAAAACGGAATTGCCTTTTGTGCTATTGAAAAGGCCTTTAAGGACGGCGTAATCTCATTTCAGAAACCCGTATCGTGCCACTTATACCCTGTGAGAATTAAAAAACACCGCCATATTGATGCAGTAAACTATGACAGGTGGGAAATCTGTAAGCCGGCCATTGAAAAAGGGAATAAATCTGACACTCCCGTTTACCTTTTTACCCGAGCTGCTCTTGAAAGAAAATATGGAATTGAATGGTTCCAAAAATTAGTGGCTGAAGCAAAAAATTTAAGCATCAGTCGGGAAGAATAAGGGATTTTTATCACTTTCTTTTGTTTTTTTTATCCGCAAAGGCCTCAGAAAAGCCATGTTATACCTGTTTTTTTCAGTTTTATCCTTAATAATTCATTTTTGAATTTTCGAAATTTACATTTTGTTTGAAAAGATCTTTTTCGGTCTTATTTTTAAATTCATACCCCCTTCATTTTTTATTAAAATCACTTTTTTTCATTTTTTTATATTTTTTTCTTACTTTTTTTGGGGGTATAAGAATATTTTTTGTATTTTTGTCGCATAATACTAAAACACTAAACAATGTCCACAATTCGATTTACCTCTCTCGCCGCTGCTTTTAGCAGAGATATGAAACCGTACGCAAAGCCTAAAGAACCGATATCGGAATATTTTGGCTCCAATGTGTTTGACAGGAAAAAAATGAAAAAATACCTGTCGACAGAAGCTTATGAGCATGTTCATGAAGCCATTGAAAAGGGCACTAAGATCGATCGCAAGATTGCTGACCAGATCGCGTCAGGCATGAAAGCCTGGGCTGTTGAAATGGGAGCCACACATTACACCCACTGGTTTCAGCCATTAACTGAAGGAACCGCTGAAAAGCATGATGCTTTTATCGATTTCACTGAAAACGGTGATGTAATCGAATCGTTTTCAGGGAAACTCCTGGCACAGCAGGAACCGGATGCATCAAGTTTCCCCAGCGGCGGTATTCGTAACACTTTCGAAGCAAGAGGATATACAGCATGGGATCCTTCCTCCCCGGCATTCATTTTAGGTTCCACACTGAGTATACCTACAATATTCGTTTCTTATACGGGCGAAGCACTTGATAATAAAACACCTCTTCTTAAGGCACTGCATGCTGTTGATAAGGCAGCTGTGGATGTTTGCCAGTATTTTGATAAAGATGTTACAAAAGTGGTGGCCACCCTTGGTGTTGAGCAGGAATACTTCCTCATTGATGAAGCTCTTTATAATGCCCGTCCAGATATTGTTTTAACCGGCCGCTCACTTATGGGACATGCTTCGGCAAAGGATCAGCAGCTCGAAGACCACTATTTCGGATCAATTCCTGAAAGAGTGACTTCTTTTATTGACGAGCTTGAAACCGAAGCTTTCAAGCTTGGTATACCCATTAAGACAAGGCATGATGAAGTGGCACCCAACCAGTTTGAATGCGCACCGATTTTCGAGGAGTGCAACCTGGCAGTGGACCATAACGTGCTTTTGATGGACCTGATGAGGCGTATCGGCCGTCATCACAAGCTTGCTGTACTTCATCACGAAAAACCCTTTAACCACATCAACGGTTCGGGAAAACATGCTAACTGGGCGCTGGCAACCAATACCGGTATAAACCTTTTCTCACCCGGTAAGAACCCGAAGACAAACCTGCAATTCCTCACTTTCCTTGTAAATACGCTAAAAGCTGTTTATAAACATGCCGACCTCTTGCGCGCCAGCGTTGCCACTCCCGGAAACGCACACCGCCTTGGAGCTAACGAGGCACCTCCGGCTATTATTTCCGCTTTCATTGGCAAACAGCTCACCGATATGCTGAACCGTATCGAGAAGAAAGTGACAAATGAAAAGATGACGCCCGATGAAAAAATAGAACTCAAGCTCAGCGTAATCAAGGTTCCTTCGATTTTACTGGATAATACCGACAGAAACCGTACATCACCTTTTGCTTTCACCGGTAATAAATTTGAATTCAGGGCAGTTGGTTCATCAGCAAATCCTGCAGTTGCAATGACAGCTCTTAACAGTGCCGTCGCGCAGCAGTTGATTGAATTCAAAACCGAAGTGGATAAGCTTATAGAAAAGGACGTAAAGAAAGATGAGGCCATTTTCCAGGTTCTGAGACAGTATATTACCGATTCAAAACCGATCCGTTTTGAAGGAAATAACTACAGCGAAGACTGGAAGAAAGAAGCTAAAAAACGCGGTCTGAATAACATTACAAATACAGTTGAAGCTCTTGATGCATATCTGACTCCGAAATCGAAAAAGCTGTTTACTGACCTTGATGTAATGACAGAGCGTGAAAATGAAGCCCGCACATTTGTAAGGTGGGATAATTACACAAAGAGGGTGCAGATTGAAGCCAGGGTTATGGGCGACCTCGTGATGAATCATATAGTTCCTGTTGCTATCCGCTATCAGAGTGAACTTATCGAAAATGTAAAGGGCCTCAAGGAAATATTCGGCGAAAAAGAATTCAAGGAACTTGCCGGTGCAAGGCTCGAGCTGATCCGCACCATTTCGGGACATGTCAGTTACATTAAATCGAAAGTAAACGAAATGATTGAAGCCCGTAAGGTGGCCAACAAGATTGAGGATGAACGTGAAAAGGCAATGGCATATTCAACCCAGATATTCTGTTACCTTGACGATATCCGGTATCATGTGGATAAGCTTGAGCTTATCGTGGACGACCAGTATTGGCCGCTTCCCAAATACAGAGAATTGCTTTTCTCAAGATAGTCTAGTGTTATTGTTAGGTTTGAAGTGGACAAAAGCCGGTGTTATACCGGCTTTTGTTTTTATGTAAAGCGCTATTTACCTGTGCATATCTTCTTTTTACTATATTTGTTCATTATACTAATTTTGCATACGAAGCATTGTTTTTTTTCGTTTATCCGTTAAAACACAGGAATACAATGAAAGCGTTTACATACTTGCTGCTGATCTGTATTATTATCACTGCTTTTAGCCGTCACGTTGAAGGCCAGAGTAAAAAAACAGAAAAAGCCTATACAACATTTGAAGCAGGGGAATATTATGCAGCAATAGACCAGTTTAAGGAAGCCTATCAGAAAACATCAGATAAAAAGGAGAAATTAAACATTGCCTTTTATATTGCCGAATGCTACCGCAAAACCGATAATGCGCCCCAGGCTGCTTTGTGGTATGGCAAGGTGATCGCCAAAGATTATGACAATCCTCTTTCGATCCTGTACTATGCCGATGCACTAAGAATGAACCAGAATTACGAAGAAGCAAAGGCTCAGTACCAGCATTATAAAGAGCTTGTACCTGACGACCCGAGGGCATCTGACGGCATCCTCTCCTGTGATTTCTCCCTGCAGTGGATTGATCAGCCAACAGGGTACCAGGTAGAAGAGCAAAAGTTCATCAATTCGAAATTCAGCGACTACAGCCCCTCCTACTCCCGTGGCGACTATTCCGAAGTATTCTTCACATCTTCCCGTGACGAAACTACGGGCAATTCGGAACATGGAGGCACAGGACAGGAATTTGCCGATATTTTCTTTTCCACCATGGACAAAAAGGGCAAATGGAGTACCCCGGTTCCCCTGCCTGAACCGGTCAACACAGAGGCAGAAGAAGGCACTCCTGTTTTTTCGTCGGATTACAATACCATGTATTTCACCCGATGCAATGTGAGCAAACGTAAGGCACTCGGGTGTGAGATTTACACGGCCACACGCAGTGGCGATAAATGGTCGGATATTGAATCACTTGGAATTGAACCGGACAGCATTGTAGTGGCTCATCCTGCCATTTCGCCTGACAATAATACGCTATACTTTGTTTCTGATATGGATGGCAGTATGAAAACACCTGAAGGCACAAACAGCAAGGATATCTGGATGACAACCCGTGAGGGTAAAGGATGGAGTGCACCGGTTAACCTGGGAACGCCTATAAATACGCCTGGAGATGAAGTTTTTCCGTTTGTCCATTCCGACGGCACTCTTTATTTTTCATCGGACGGGCACATTGGCATGGGCGGACTTGATATTTTCAAAGCTGTAAAAGGTGAGAACGGTCAATGGCAGGTTGAGAACATGAAGTACCCTATTAATTCGGCTGCAGATGATTTCGGTATTGTGTTTGAAAAGGATAAGGAAAGCGGGTATTTTTCATCGTCCCGTAAAGGAAAAACTTCCGATGATATCTATTCCTTTATGCTACCTCCGCTTAAATTCACTATCACAGGCGTTGTGAAAAATGAAAAGACAGATGAGATTATCCCTGAAGCTGTTATCAAATCCATTGGCAGTGATGGTATCACTCTTGACACTAAAGCGGGGAAAGACGGAGTTTTCAAATTCAACCTCAAACCGGGAACTGACTATGTGTTCATTGCTGAAAAACCCGGCTTCCTGAAAGGAAAAGAACGTGAATCAACCAAAGGTGTTGCCAAGAGCACGGATTTTAAAACAGAAATTTACATGGCATCCACAGAAACGGCCATCCAGGTGGAAAATATCTTTTTCGATCTTGACAAGGCAGAGTTGAGACCAGAGTCGATGGTTTCTCTCGACAAGCTGGTTGAAACGCTGAACGATAACCCTACTATCGTAATTGAACTTGGGTCACATACCGATGCCCGTGCTTCGGATGCCTATAACCTCGATCTGTCGCGCCGCAGGGCTGAATCAGTTGTGAATTATCTCATCCAGAAAGGAATTGCAAGAGACCGACTGGTGGCCAAAGGCTATGGCGAATCACAACCAAAGATAGTGGATAAAAAGGACCATGCTGCTTACGCCTTCCTGCCGGTAGGAACCCGGTTAACCGAAGAATTCATCAACAGCCTGGGCGATGATGACCGCATGGAAATGGCACATTTTCTCAATCGCCGGACGGAGTTTAAAGTCCTTAGAACTGATTACAAATGAGGTTTGAAGTTTGAAGTTTGAGGTTTGAACATATCGTCATTGCGAACCCCGGTTCCTGCGGGGTGAAGCAATCTGCCCGCACAGGCAGAGCGTAGTTTGGGTTTGAACTTATCGTCATTGCGAACCCCGATTTCTGCGGGGTGAAGCAATCTGCCCGCATAGGCAGAGCATAGTTAGAAGTTTAAAAGTTTAGATTATGAGAAAGACTTCATTCATACTGGTATTGATTGTTATACTGGTTACGGTATTTGTCGGGTCATGCGAGCCGGTGAAAGACATAAGCGATATACCTGTTGTGAAATTTAAGAAATTTGATGGACCGTACCGGATAGTAAATGGTACAGTTACCTATATCGGTGCCACTCTTGTTTTTTCTTTCTCCGATGGTAATTCTGATTTTGGGGTGGATATGACCACCCATCCGGCCGATACTAATAATTTCTATATGATCCCTTTTCAAAAGCTGAATGGAAGCTATGATTCAGTGGATGCTGAAATTTACGGACGGAAATACATGATTAAAAAGGCGGACAAACTCGACCGTGACGGTGAGCCTATTCAGGGAGAAATAAGTGTGGACATCCAGTACCTGATTCTGCCTCCCTTTGACACCATGAAATATGAATTTTATATAACAGACAGGGCCGGGAATAAGAGCAATGTGGAGAGCACGGGGGATATTGGGTTTTGAATAAGAAGCAAAAGCCGTCATTGCGAGGAGCGTGATATACTTTTGATTATAGGATAATCTGACGCGACGAAGCAATCTGCCGGAACAGGCAGAGCGCAACCAAGAGAAAAAAATATAATTTCGATATTATCTTAATTAGGCTCTTCCTGTGCAGGCAGATTGCTTCGTCGCGATACAAATTACTATAATCATTAATTTTCACGCTCCTCGCAATGACGAACCCCTAAACCGCTATTCTACTTCTCCCTCATAAAAATCTGCACCGGCACACCGGTAAAGGTAAAGTTTTGTCTCAGTTTGTTCTCCAGGTAGCGCTTGTAAGGATCCTTTACGTATTTGGGGAAATTGCAGAAAAATGCAAATGCAGGGGCATGAGTCGGCAACTGGGTTACATATTTGATTTTAACATATTTCCCCTTAACTGCCGGAGGCGGGTAATCTTCAATGGCCTTTAGCATTACCTCGTTCAATTGTGATGTAGGTATTTTGCGAATCCTGTTTTGATAAACCTCCATGGCTGTATCAATTACCTTATGGATCCGCTGCTTATTCAAAGCGGAAATAAACAACACAGGTAAATCCCTGAAGGGCGCAATACGGTCAAGGATTTCCTTTTCGTAATCGCGGGCTGTGTTTGTTGATTTTTCAAGCGCATCCCATTTATTGATGAGTAAAACAATACCCTTGTTATTCCGTTGAATGATGCTAAGAATGGCCAGGTCCTGTGCCTGTAAACCTTCAACTGCATCGATCATGAGCAGAGATACATCAGAATACTCAATTGTACGGATAGATCTCATGACCGAATAAAACTCAATATTCTCGGTTACCTTTCCTTTTTTACGGATACCGGCAGTGTCGACAAGGAAAAAATCGTGATTGTATTTATTGTAACGGGTATAAATCGAATCGCGTGTAGTTCCGGCAATCGGAGTCACTATATGCCTGTCCTCTCCCATTAGCGCATTAATCAGCGTAGATTTGCCTACGTTGGGTCTACCCACGACAGCAAACCGGGGCAGATCGGGTAGTTCACCTACAGGTTCACCGGTGAAGGATTTTACCACATCATCAAGCAGGTCGCCTGTTCCGCTTCCGTTCATGGATGAAATCTTATACAGATCACCAAGGCCAAGCGAATAAAACACATCGGCTTCATATTGCTGCATTGTATTATCAACCTTATTCACAACCACCATGGCTTTCTTTGAACTTTTCCTCAGGAGCGCAGCAACCGTTTTATCCATATCGGTTATTCCGTCTCTCACATCCACTACAAACAGCATTACATCAGCTTCATCAATAGCAAGCAACACCTGCTTGCGGATTTCCTCCTCGAAAACATCATCCGATCCTTCCACGTATCCGCCGGTGTCAATTACCGAAAAATCGACACCGTTCCACACCGATTTACCATAATGCCTGTCGCGCGTAACGCCGCTTGATTCGTGCACAATGGCCTCCCTGCTTTCCGTAAGCCGGTTAAACAACGTGGATTTGCCGACATTCGGCCTTCCTACTATAGCAACAATATTCCCCATTTAATAGTATTAAAACTCGTAATCGATTGCAGCACGGGTTTGCCTTACATTACCAATATATTCCGCAACCTTCATATGATCCGGGTTCCTAAGGTAGGAATCCAGGTCTGCCCAGGAGTCGAATTCAGTTAAAAGAACAACGTCAAAATTATCGCCTGAAGCGCTGGGCGAATTAAAACCCACTTCAAGACGCCTGATCACCGGTATATATTCCCTGAGTTCAAGAAGCCTGGCTTTCATTTCAGCCATGCGCTCAAATTTCATTCTTGGTGTTTCACCCTCCTTTACTGTCCACATTACAATATGCCTGATCATGATAAAAAATTTCACAAATGTAATTAATATCCGAACCTTTTCAGTGCTTTGTCATTATTCCGC
Organism: Bacteroidales bacterium; assembly: GCA_035299085.1. Classification (NCBI taxonomy): domain Bacteria; kingdom Pseudomonadati; phylum Bacteroidota; class Bacteroidia; order Bacteroidales; species Bacteroidales bacterium. The sequence goes on from DATGXG010000017.1 coordinate 92,792, forward strand.
CAATCAGGCACTACCTTCACCTGTAAACCCAAGAAAACCCTTTTGCCAAGGAACTTCTCTATGTCAAGCCTGGCCCGGGTTCCGACCTTTTTCAATGATTCTCCACGGTGTCCTATTACAATTCCTTTCTGAGAATCACGCAACACGTTAATGATGGCGTTTATCCTTATGATATCGTCGCCCTCTTTGAACGAATCAATTACAACTTCACATGAATAGGGAATTTCCTTCTGGTAGGTCAGGAATATTTTCTCGCGTATAATTTCTGAAACAAAGAACCGCTCGGGCCTGTCGGTAAGTGAATCGTCAGGATAGTAAACCGGTCCTTCGGGAAGTTTCTGAAGGATTGTATCAAACAATAAGGCTGTGTTCTTCTTATAAAGTGCTGAAATGACAATAACCATAGCATCAGGAAGCAGCTGCTTCCATTCATTTTCAAGAGTTGCAATAGCATCCTCTTTGGCCAGGTCGCTTTTATTAATGGCGACAATCACCGGTGTCCGTGTTTTTTTCAGTTTATTGATGAATTCTTCATGCTTGTCACGGGTTTCAACCACATCCGTTACATAAAGAATTACATCGGCATCGGTAATGGCGGTTCTTACAAACCGCATCATGTTTTCATGGAGTTTGTACACCGGTTTTACAATTCCGGGCGTATCCGAGAATACAATCTGGAAATCTTCGCCATTCACAATACCCATGATCCGGTGACGGGTTGTCTGCGCTTTGGAAGTGATAATTGAAAGTTTCTCCCCTACCAGCTCGTTCATGAGCGTTGACTTCCCGACATTGGGATTTCCTATTATATTGATAAAACCTGATTTAAACATAGTATGTGGTGATTCACAGGTTAAACTGGAGGCTTAATTTAAAGGCAAAGTTATCAATTGTTTTCGGATACATATAAGGACCATACCGGTAGAAAACTCCGAGACCGTATTTGAACACCTGGATGCGGAAAAGATTATTGATCAGCAATCCGCCTTCAAAATATCCCTTCTCCATGGTTTTAAATGTAATATTTTTATGAGGTTCTTTGTTTACCAGACTTCCGAAACCAAGATTATGAACAAGCGCTATTTCAGGTTGAAATTTTCCTTTGGGTTTGAAAAGAAGCTTACCCAGGTCCTGTTTAAGAAACAATCCAAAAAAACGGTCAGAAAGAAATTCATTGAAACGCATGGTGCCGAAGGATTGTTCGGTTTCGAGGGTAAAAGGCCTGTAACTGCCTCTTCCGGCATATAATTTCGAATAAGGTACATTGCCACTTACCATTCCGGCAATCACAGCAGCATGGGTATTCCCGGCAAGCCGCGATTTGAATACCTTCGTCACTTTCACTTCAGTTCTCCAATAATCGAATTCACCCCCCAGTACTCTCATTCCGTGTCCAATATTAAAATAGAGAATTGGATAATTCGTTCCCATTGAAAACTTATTTCCCCTGGGCGACTTCATGAAAGTTTCTTTATAAGCATATTTAAGCCGTATACCCGTTTCGGTAAGGTAGAACCGTGTGAGCATGATATCCGGATTTTCATCACTGATGCTGAAGGCATAGTCATTTGAAGGAGTCAGGTCACTGTTCGTCAGGTATCCCTGGACTTTAAGGTATTTAATTGCCCTGAAACCTGCTGAAATTTCTTTCTCCCTGGTTTCATCCATTACACTTACCATATAGTCCCTGATAAAAGAGGATCCTGATAACGTCCATGTTTCATTGAACCGGATTCCGCCTGATTCACGAACATCATTCCGGTAAAGTAAGGTCATATCCACCTCATGCTCCGGCCAAAGATTAAATGTCAGGTATCCGCTGTACTTCAATGCTTTGTCCTTTAAACCATAAGCCAGGTAACCGCCCGCTGTAAGCCATTTAATAAGGCGGGGTGTTGTACGGCCGCCGGCACCAAGCCGCAGACCTTCAAACGGGTTATAGTCGATGAACCTGCGAATATCGAAATTCCAGTATTTCCCGGGTAAATATCCTGTAAGCAGGGTTTCAAGCGAAAGCATAGTCCGATCCAAATGTTCGGCTTTTCCCAGGCTGTCGATTACACGGTATGTCTCACGTTCACGGCTTGAAAGCGAATCGGTCCTGTACTTCTCCCATACGCTTTCGGGCTGTTTGTGTGCATCATCATTCACCTGCAGTTGGATATCGGAGAATTGTGATGCATCGAGCTGCGGGTTGAAATCAATATTTACAATATAGCTTTTCCCGGTGCCGACAAGGTTTACAGGGGCATTGTATCCGAATCGGGCCGGATTGATACGCACCGTCGAACTCAGTAAAACAGGGAACCACCGCAATCCGTTAACCAGTTCATATTGCTGCTGTATAGATACCATAAAGGGTCTGTCGCCCTGTTCGCTGGCTTCTGCAATCACGTTCTGAACGGCATAGCCGTGACTATTGATATACAACACTCCTTTAAGTCCTTCAAAGTTCTTCCCTTTTGCCGGCCGGAATGAAATAACAAAAACGGTATCTGCCCTATCGGTAAAAAGAGTATCCTGGATCAGGAAAAAGTATTTTTCAGTGCTTCCCGGGGCGATCGGGTTTAGAAACTGCCTGTCGGCAATGGTGATCAGGTTATCGTAAAATGAAAACGACTGAAATTGTCTTGCCATAACCATAAACGTGGGCTGAGAAATGCCGGAGACTTTGGATGCGATTACCTCTTCTTTATTTTTATCGGGAGACAGGAACTTTCGGTTGACAACCGATTCCATCATAAACAGGTATTGTTTTTCAAGAAACCGCCGTACATCAATACGGCCTTTACCATCCATCCCGTATTTCAGGGTGTCGTCGTAAAGATCAGCATGATCGGTTGAATCAGCGTTTTTTACAAGCGTAGTGTCCGATTCGAGTCCAAATATCACTTTGTCATAGGACACATAAGAAAACGGGCCTGATTTTTCAGGATTATTTTTATTCCTGTTTTCAGTGGCAAGTTTGATAATCCTGTGTGCCGGATTAATCCCGGGATAGACAACAACCTCCCTGATAAACGTAGGATCAGGGCTCAACCGGATGACCTGGTTCGGGCCAAAATCTTCAGGATGGAGGATCACCTTGTCCTTGTATCCCAGGTATTTTAACCGCAATGACCTGATTTTGGCCGAAACCGGTATCCTGAATATACCATCGAGATTGGTTACCACACCCTGCCCTGTTTCATTATAGAACACAGTGACAAAGGCCAAAGGCTCAAAGCTTGTACTGTCGATTACCTTACCCGAAATATATCCAGTTTGCGCATATGATCCTGAGGAAATAAGGATCGCGATAATCAACAGCCATTTCTGCTTCATTCGGTCATTTTACCAGTTCGTGAATTTCACGGATCATTTTTGATGACAGGGAATCTGCTTTTTCAGGAGTGGTGCTTTCGCTGATAACCCTGATAATGGGCTCTGTGTTCGACTTACGTAAATGCACCCATTCCCTGTCGAAATCAATACGGATGCCGTCACGGTCATTAACCGGGAATTCTTTGTATTTCTCCCTGACGGCGCCAATCAGTGAATCGACATTAACACCCGGATTAAGCTCAATTTTATTCTTGCTGTTAAAATAATCGGGGAAAGTTTTGCGGAGCTCTGAACATTTCATGCCCGATTTGGCGAGGTGTGAAAGGAAAAGTACAATTCCCACAAGCGCATCGCGCCCGTAATGCAGGTCGGGGTAGATTATACCTCCGTTACCTTCGCCACCGATAACGGCATTTGTTTTTTTCATTTCTTCCACCACATTCACTTCTCCTACCGGGGCTGCGGTGTATTTGCCGCCATATTTTGTGGTAACATCCGCAAGTGCCCTTGTTGAAGAAAGATTCGATACCGTATTTCCGGGATTGTTTTTTAAAATATAATCTGCAACTGCAACGAGGGTATACTCCTCGCCAAACATCGATCCGTCTTCATTAACAATTACAAGACGGTCGACATCAGGATCCACAACAAACCCTGCATCGGCTTTATGTTCTGCAACGGCTTTTGCAATATCGCCCAGGTGCTGTGGCAAAGGCTCAGGGTTATGGGGAAATATACCGGTTGGTTCACAATACAGTTCTACCACTTCAACTCCCAGCTTCCGGAACAGTTCAGGTAATATGATACCGCCTACTGAATTCACGCAATCGATAACCACTTTAAATCCGGCCTTTTTAATGGCCTCCGTATCGGCATATTTCATGCGGGTTACCGCTTCGATATGGATATCGTCCATCTTGTCGAACCGGCTGATCTTCCCAAGTTTATCATACGTTATATATTCTGTTTTTTCAGAAGCGGCGATAGTCAGAATTTCAGCTCCGTCAGATGCTGAAAGGAATTCGCCTTTTGAATTCAGCAGTTTCAGCGCATTCCATTGTGCCGGGTTATGGCTCGCCGTTAAAATAATGCCGCCATCAGCTTTAAAGTGAGTGACGCCTATTTCAACAGTTGGTGTGGTGGCAAATCCAAGATCAATGACATTTATACCCATGCCCATCAGGGTGCCTGCAACCAGTGAAGCGACCATTTCTCCTGATACACGGGCATCGCGACCCACAACAACGGAATATTCATCCTTTTTAATTTTCTGTTTTAACTGCAGGCCATAAGCCGATGTAAATCGAACCACATCAATGGGTGTCAGCGAATCGCCGGGCATTCCGCCAATAGTTCCGCGAATGCCGGAAATGGATTTAATCAGGGTCATACTTTGTTTTTTAAATTAAATAACTGAGACGGTAGTTAAATTTCGTAATTTTAACACTCCAAAAATAAGAAACAATAGCACATGGCGGTTGTAAGAACTCAAAGAAAAACAAGGCCCACGGGTGATAAAAAAGCACCGCGTTCATCATCCGCAAAACGGAGCTCCCGGCCTTCAGGCGACAAACAGGGACCGCGGTCTTCAGCTGATAAACGGGTATCACGGTCTTCGGCAGATAAACGCGCACCACGGTCTTCAGCAGATAAACGCGGACCGCGCATGTCAACAGATAAAGACAATAAAAGAACCCGCGTTCTAGCCCGTAAGAGTTCCGGAAGGAAACTGCCTGCATCCAAACACGACGGGAAAGAACTTCCAAAAACAGGTCACGAGAGCGATCTGATCAGGCTGAACAAGTACCTTGCAAGCTCAGGCATATGTTCACGACGGGAAGCGGATGAGTTCATCACGGCAGGTTTGGTATCCGTTAACGGGAAACTGGTGACCGAACTTGGTATGAAGATAAGTCCGGGTGACGTGGTAAAATACAATGGCGAGACCCTGCGCGAAGAGAGGAAAGTATACATCGTGCTAAATAAACCGAAAGATTATGTGACAACGGTTGAAGACCCGCATGCCAAAAAAACGGTACTCGACCTGGTTAAAGGTGCCTGCAAAGAGCGTATTTATCCTGTAGGCAGGCTCGACAGAAACACGACCGGTGTTCTGTTGCTTACAAACGATGGAGAACTCACCAAAAGACTGACTCACCCTAAATTTGAGAAGCTTAAAATATATCATGTGTTCCTGAATAAGAATATCCGGCCAGCGGACATGGAGAAGATATCCACGGGAATCAATCTTGAAGACGGGCTCATTAAGGCCGATAATGTCAGTTATGCCGACCCTGTTGATAAAACACAGGTGGGCATTGAAATTCATTCGGGACGAAATCACATCGTGCGCCGCATATTTGAACATCTTGGATATGAAGTAGTCAAACTCGACAGGGTTTATTTTGCCGGGCTGACAAAGAAAAACCTCCACCGTGGAGAATGGAGGTTCCTGAATGAGAAAGAAATCTCTATGTTAAAAATGAATGCCTATAAGTAATGTGTCAATATGCCAATGTGCCAATTAAATCTTCTCCCTCATTGGCACATTAGCACATTAACTCATTAGCACATTAACTCTACTTCTTTGAAAGTGGTTTAACTTTGCCGGTTGATGCTGATTTTGATGCGGCTGACGGTCTGCTTGCAGCAGATGCGGTTACCGGGTGACTATGTTCTCTCTCAAATTTGCCATCCTTGTCATAGAAAAGACTCATTTCTTTCTGGCCTTCTTTGCCGATCACTTCATAACTGATGACATTTTTTGTATCAATCTTAAAAGCCTCCTGGGCTGTAAATCCCTTGTGATTGTTTGCCATATTTTCAGAAATTGCTTTTGGCAGATCAGAGATTTTAACTGCTGTCCGGGTTTGTGCATTCACTGCGATCACACCAAGGATCATAACGGTCAACAAAACTAATTTTTTCATATCGAATTTTTTAATTGGTTTTACGATCCGAAATTATGTCCCGATTCTGTAGAGATTCTGTAGATCAGTGGTGTTTAACAGATTTTAACGATTTCGTTAAAAGAAAATAGTGACCGTATGGAAAGGTGCTTCGAACCTATATTCAATCTTCAAATTGTAGAAATCAATAACCTTCTTAACAATAGACAAGCCGAGTCCGGCTGATTCTGAGCTCTGATCCGCTTTCCGGAAGCGCTGAAACAGAAATTCAGTGCGTGTCTGCGGATCCGGTCCGGTGTTTCGTATCATGAACCTGTCGTGATGTATTGAAATCTCAATACTTCCATTTTCGAAATTATGTTTAATGGCATTGCCCAGAAGATTGGTGAACAGGAACCCGGCAAGATCCTCATTCATACTGATATTGGCCTCTTCGTGTTGATCAATGCTCACTTCAAGCTTTTTTGACTCAATGAAATCACTGAACTGTTCAATTAACTGATGAATCTTTTGGTTGAGATTAATCTTGCCGGCAACCGGGTACTGATTGTTGTCAATTTTCGACATCAGGGTTATTGCCTGGTTAATTCGGGAAATTTTAGATACCGATTGGTTGATGGCATAGAGTTCTGAAGCCAGCTTATCCGTTATGGCCTTAGATTGCAGCAGCTGGTCAATTTTCACGCGAATGACCGAAACTGGTGTTTGAATTTCATGAGAGACATTCTCGGTGACTTCTTTAAGATTCTGATAATCCGACCTGATTTTGCGGGTCAGGCTTTCCAGCACATCGTTAAGCTGAGCAAACTCATGAATTTGTGTTGCCACCGGTTCAAACCGGCTTTCCGTTTTGATATCAAACTGACGGATATTACTTAATATGTGGTAAAAATCACTCCATGTGTTTTTCGAAATAGAATAGACTGCGATAATGAGAATCAGCAGTAATACAGCAAGCACGGTAAGAATGATCGTAAATATTTCATAAACCAAATCCTTTTCTTCCTGGATCGACTGTGACGTTTTAATTATAAAACCCCTGCCATCGGGTGTATTGCCTGCATATTTCAAAAAACGGTATTCCGTCATACCTTCATGAACCGAGTCGGTTATCATGCTGTCAATAAAGTTCAGTGATGGGCTCAGCCTGTGTTTATATACCGAAACTTCAATCTCATGGTTAAAAATTGATGAAAAATCAGGCAGGCTGTCAGTCTGGAATATCTCTTCTTCAATGATTTGTTTTTCTGTCAGTAGCGTATTAGAAACCTGTTTCAAAATGCTGTAGCGGATTGAAGTATACAATACGATTCCCATTATGCTGAAAAGCACAAAAGCTGCAATTGAATAAAAAATCAGGGCTCTGTAAAGAAGTTTCATTCAGTTATGACTTTATATATTTGTAGCCAATGCCGTAAATGCTTACTATGTTGTCGGTACCGCCGTTCTCAGTTATTTTCCGGCGTATATTCTTGATGTGGGAATAGATAAAGTCGTAATCATACGTGAAATCAGCCACATCACCCCAAATATGATCGGCTATGGATTCTTTTGTAAGCACCCTGTTTTTGTTTGAAACAAGAAACAACAACAGGTCAAATTCCTTTCTTGTAAGTTCAATTTCTTTATCCAATACAAAAACCTGGAAATTTTCAGGAATTATTTTCAGATCATCAATCGTAATTACTTTGAGTCCCTGCGACTTTCTCCGCCGCAACAACGATTTAATTCTTGAATTAAGTTCTGCCAGGTGAAATGGTTTTGAGAGGTAGTCATCAGCACCCAGGTCAAGTCCTGCCACGCGGTCGTTCAGAGAGTTCTTTGCTGTAATGATGATGATGCCTGAATCGTCATTCCTTTCTTTTACCTTGTTTATCAGGTTGAGTCCGTTTCCGTCGGGCAATGTAATATCAAGGAGCAGGCAATCATAGAGGCAACCGGCAATATGTTTGTCGGCTTCCCTGTAATTCTGAGCCCTGTCGACAGAATAGCCTTCTTTTACAAGGAAATGAATGATAGATCGGGCCAGTTCAGGTTCGTCTTCAACCAATAAGATTTTCATCACATCGTTAACAAAACAATGTGCTAAATAACTTTAATCACCTGAAATAAAAAACACAAGAAAAATTAAATCTTTATACCCATGAAGAGTACGTCATCCACCTGGTCAAAATTCTCTTTCCAAAGGTTGAATGTGTTTTTCACATGAACGCACTGGTCGTCCATGCTTTTTGTGTGTATATCCTGCAGCAGGTTTTTGAGCCGTACCATTTTGAACTTTTTACCCATAGGACCGCCAAACTGATCGGAGTAGCCGTCAGAAAACATGTATATCAGGTCGCCCTTGCTGAGTTGCAGCCCTTCGTCTTCAAACAGGTTATCGGTTTTATCGTAATGTCCGCCTACTGAATTGCGGCTTCCTTTTACAAAGATTTCTTCGCCGTCTTTGTAAATGATCATAGGGCGCATAGCGGATGCAAAGCGCACATAATGCGTTTTCAGATCTATTTCGCAAACAATGATATCCATGCCGTCGCCTGGTTTTGTGCCGTCGTCAAGGTTCTGGTTAAGTGTATTTCTCAATTCGCAATCAAGAACCTGCAATACCTTTGACGGAGAATTACCGGATTCACGGTTACAAATATCTTTTATGAGTGTGGATCCGATCATTGACATAAATGCGCCCGGAACGCCATGACCGGTTGAGTCAGCACATACAATGACGAATTTATTGTCATTTACCTTATCAAACCAGTAAAAATCGCCACTCACGATATCACGTGGACTGTAGAAGACAAAACTACCTGAAAAATGCTGCTGAAGTCTTTTTACAGGGGGCAGCATACTGGTTTGAATACGCTTGGCGTAATTGATGCTGTCCGTTATATCGCGGTTCTTGATTTCAATTTCTTCCTTTTGCTCAACCACTTCTTTTGTACGGGCAGTAAGCTCCGTCTCGAGGTATTCCTGTAATTGCTTCTGTTTCCTTTCCCTGTACTTAATGATCAGGTAAACTACAGCCACAAGGAATGCAATAACAAGCAGGATAAACCACCATGTCTTCCATAAGGGAGGCAAAACCCTGATATGAATGGTAACCGGTATGGCCTGACTTAATCCGGCTCCATTGTATGATCTCACATAGAATGTATAATCACCGTCCTCGATTCTCGGGTAAGAAACGAATGATTGAGAAGTAACGTCCGACCATTCAAGGTCATACCCGTCAAGTTTATACTGGTAGCGCACTCCCTGGGGATCACTGTAATTCAACCCTATAAATTCGATCCTCATCCTGTAGAGTTTATACGGCAGGACGATGTCCTGGCTGAAATCATATGGTTTATCGTAAATAAGCAGACTTACAATATTGGTGAACGGGGGAAGAGGTTTCCTGTTGTCTTTTGAAGGATCATAACTGACCAATCCGGCTGTCGTTCCGAAAAATACCGTACCGGACCTGTCACGGAAAACTGAATTTGTATTGCAGTCGCCTGACATGCCCACATGCTGGTCATAAACACTTACAAGCAGGTTGTTCACATTGATGCGGCTGAGCCCCATCCGGTGACCCACCCATACACTTCCTTTACCGTCGGATACAATGCTGTAGCAGAAATCGGCTTTAAGACCGTTCTGAACCATGAACTGGTATACTGAATCGTCTTTGAAAAGCAATGCCCCGTCTCCATATGTTGCTGCCCATATGTTTCCATTTTCATCCTCGGTGAGCGATTTAAACTCAATTTCACTTCCGGTAGGATACAGGTTGTTTACCGTGCCGTCTTCCTTAATTTCATAAATGCCGTTTGTTTTGGTTGCAAAAAGGAGCCGGTTGTTATTATCCAGCATCACATCCTCGATGTTATTGTGTGGCATGCTGTTGGTGGTGGTATAATGAGCCTGTTCAACAAGGTCCCTTCCGAACTGGTATATACCGTCTTTTGTTCCCAGGTAAACATGTTGTGAACTGATGGCTATTGAACTTACCCATAAACCCATGGAATACGCGTCGTAATTAACCTTACGCACGGTTTCACCGGCTGTATTCATCACAAACAAACCTTCAGTCTCAGTACCAATGTACAAATCCTTTCCATCTATAGCCAGAGCCGTAACCTTAACCGCGGGAATGCTTTTTATCCTGACCGGCTGTTTGTCTTTCTGCAAATTAAATCGGAACAGTCCGGCAGGACCGCCTGCATAATACAAGCCATTGTCAGCTGCGATGACCGATTGCAGATCATTCTCCAGTCCGGGGACATCCATGGGAATGAACGACATTGGCTGGCTTGTAAGCATACTCAGACCGTCGCCATAAAGGGCTACCCAGATATTTCCCTCCAGGTCCTGGAATACTTTGCGGGCCGAATTACCGGCGAGCCCGGATTCTTTATTGTAATGCGTTATAACGGCAAAATTCCCTTTGCCGTCAGGCTGTGAAAGCCTGAAAACGCCGTTGCGCTGGGAGCTGATCCAGAGATTTTTGTCTTCATCCTCAAAAACCGACTGCACTCTTTCGCTTTCGAGCTTAAATGAAGCACCTGTCTGTAAAAGAGTATATTTTTCACCATCTACGGCAAGTCGGAAAACACCTTTATCTTCAGTGGCGATCCAGAAAATATTTTTTGAAACGGAAGGTTCAATATCCTGGATTCGCGTTAAATCAAGTTCAGGAACAACAACCTTAACAGATATTTTTGTTCCGGCATTATCTACAGAGCATATCGACATGCCATCCATAGTGCCGAGTAACAGGATGTTTCCTTTGGCATAAATGGCATTGATCATCATATCCGAAATCCCTTCAATTTTTTTGCCTTTGCCTGTTTTTCTGTCAACGGCAAACAGCCCGCTGCTCTGGGTTGAAACAATAACAGGCCCGTTATCCAATTCCGTTATGGAGGTAATGGCTCCGACTGATTCACCAAGATTGACGGAAGTGAATTTGATACCGTTGTAACTCACCAGGTCACCGCTCTGGTAACCAAACCAAAGAATTTCGTCGCTGTCTTTGAAACTTACCGAAGCTACCTGCATGGACAGGGAATCTTCTGCGTTTTCGGCATTAAACACAAAGCCGTTGAACCGGTTAAGGCCCTGGCCTGTGCCGGCCCAGATAAATCCTCTTTTATCCTGGTTTATGGTATATACAAAAGGATAAGAAATTCCTTCGGTTATACCATAATTAATGATCCTGTATTCCTGTGAACGAACATTTGCCCCTGAAAACAGCAGGATTATGAGCAAAAAAGCAGGAATGATTTTTTGAAACATACTGTATTATTTTTTGGGTGTAGCAGGATGGACACCGATGCCGGAAACATATTTAGGTACTCCACCGATTGGGATTACATAGAAAGGCAACAATTCACCGTACTGGTTGCGGACATTAACCACCACGTTATTATTTCTTACAGGCGGGCTTTTTCTCTTTATAAACTGAATATCAAGTGATGAGTTTTTTTCCTCTTCATAAATACCGAATTCATAATTAACCCATTCATTTTCGCCTGAAGCTTTGCTGATCTGGCCCTTACGCGCCCTTGAAACAATACGGATCAATCCGTCAGAATCCCAGTCGAAATTCGATAATTCAACTGAAATGGTTTTATCATCCACATACGGATAAATATGGGAAACTTCTGCAGGATCATCATGCATGCGGAATGAATACTCATAGGCAAAGGCATTTGCGCCCTCAACAGGCCTGTTCTCATCGATTTTGGTTGAAAGATAGTATCGGTAAAGGTTTCCGTCGTCTCCTGAAAGGCCGTCGCAGATCACTTTGAAAATATACCCTGCGAACTTATCCACATACTCGCCTTCAGAAGGGTTGAACGGACCGAAAGTGTACCATTTGTTGTCGTACTCAGGCTGGTTTCCGAATGTTTTAGAAGCAAGCAGGACTCCGCTTTTGTATTTTCCGGTCGGCTGGGTATTCCTGGCATCTTCGCTTGAATAGGAATCTTTTCCGCCATACACCGAATACATCATTTTTGAGTCGAATACACCGTTCAGCTCATCTGTAGTGCCGCTCACATCAGGATCATAAACCCGGATATAAATGGGCTGATTGAAATTTTTGGGTATCAGGAAAAAGAAAGTCTGCGAAAAATCATCATCGCCCCAGGAGGTTCCGGCTTTGGGACCGAATGTCATCAGGTAGGGTATGTTTTCATCACCGGCAGGCACGGGTTGAGATTTCAATCCGGTGAATAATCCAAGAAAAACGATACTTAATAGAAGATACTTCATAGGTAGAAATCAGATTTCCGGTTCGTAACAAAAGGTAATACGAGAAATTGAGGGTTTGGATACAATTTTATTAAAGAAACCTGATGATTCTTAATTCCGGCGGTTAACCACAACGATCTTGCGGCTGATGCAATTGCTTGTTTCGGCATTTGAATTGTCTTTTCCGGTAACTCCAAGGACGACAGAGTACGTACCTGTTTTATTCCAAGTATGCCGTGCATCGGAGCCATGGAAGCGGGAACCATCACCGAAATCCCAATAATAGTTCTGAATGGTTGTATTTTTAAGGTATGACTCTCGGCCTGTAAGTGTGGCTTCTGCACCTGCTGTTACTGTATCCGATACTGCAATGTAAGGCTGTTCAATTTTCTCCACGGTGAAATCATAACTGGCCTGGCTTACCATGACGTCTTTAGTGATCTTGTCAATGATATTCAGTTCTACATGGTATGTACCCGGCCGGGCAAAACAATGCTCTGCTTCAATAGCGTTTATTTTGGTGCCGTCGCCCAGGTTCCATTCATAGTCAAATGAAGCCGTGTCTACATCACCGCTGTTTGATTCATAAAAAACAAAACAGTAATCGTTTTCTTTCTGTTCAGGGCAGTTCGAGAAAGCCGGCAATGTCGAATACACGGCAAAAATATCAGCATTCCCCATGCGGTTTGAAACAAAATAAGCTGTATCGGAAGTCGGGTTAAATATCACGCCATAATCGTCAAAATTACTGTTAAACGGCACAGGGAGCCTGACAGGTTTCTGCCATTCGCCATTGTCCTGCCAGGTATAATAAATATCGAGATCATCCCCGTCTTTTAATCCCCTGGATGCAAAATAGAGTTTGCCGTTATTCATCAAATAGGGAAACACCTCGTTTTTGGCTGTATTGATATTCGGCCCCAGGTTCACCGGCTTGCTCCAATTACCTCCACGCTGGCTGCATGAATAGATATCATACCCTCCTTTTCCGCCTGGCATGTCTGAACAAAAGAATAACGTATTACCGTCCTCCGAAATGCACGGATATGCAGAATTATAGGCATTGCTGTTAAAATTCAGTGATGCTGTTCCGCCCCACCGGTTATTTACACTGCGGGCCGTGAATATTCCAAGCGTAGTATCTGTCCGTGCTTTGTTTTTATTACGCGTTGAGATATCCATGCTGCGGGTGAAATATATCGCCCGGTTATCCGCACTGAAACATGCAGGGCCTTCATACATGAAGGTTGTGAGTTCCTTTGCCAGTAATGAAGGATTTGAAAAGCCCCCGTTTTTCTTCTGTTCCGAAAAATAAAGATTCGTCAGGGGTTCCTGGTTGTAATCGGTATAGGTGGTCAGAAAATCGGTTCTGCGATCGGAGCAGAATACAAGTCCGTTCCTGAAAAAAGCGACTCCCAGTTCTTTTGCGCGGGAATTGAAATCAACCGGGGCAATTGTATAGTCGTTCTGTGCAAAGACCCTGCCCGATCCTGACAAAATAATAATCAATAATATAGTTGCTCTTCCAGTCATCAGAACACAGTAGGATTAGAAGATTTAATCCGGTAACCGAAATTATATTCAAGCGCTACTTCAAATGAATTGCGGTTGTAATTATTGATTTCACTCATGCCGTATTCATAAGCAACGCCCAGTTTAATCTGGTAATTGAGTTTTATATCCACAAGGGCTATAACTGCTTTGCTGCTTCTGTAAGAAGCCCCGATTTCAAACACATCCTTATAAAGTAATCCCATTCCGCCGTTTACAACAGCTTTATCTGCCTTATCATACATTACAAGGGCAGAAGGATGCACCTGCCAGTCCTGTGCCAGCGAAATTTTCAACCCCGTTGTAAGATAGTAGATGTAATTACTGAAGCTATGATAAGCAGTCACTTCGCCGTTACCCTCTGATTTATAATGCATCAGCAGGGGAACTGAAAGGCCTGCATAGAAATTTCGTGTATAATAATAGGCTCCCACACCAAAGTTCGGAAGAAGATAGCTGTTTGCATTCTGGCTGAACACAAGGTCATCACCCAGGTCAAGACCCTGTATTTTACCGGTGCCTATGCCCCCTTTGAGCCCGAGAGAAAGCTTGCCTGCGCCTACTTGCATCCGGTAAGCATAATTGAAATAAATTCCCGTAAAATTCCTTAAGCCGATACTTTCATTCATTACCAATAAACCCAGGGCCATGTGCGTGTTTTTGTAGGGCGCGTGAATTGCCGCAACATTAAATGAAGGAGCTCCTTCAAAGCCTACCCATTGCGACCTGTGTGAAAGTCCAATGCTCAGCATGTCGTGACTGCCTGTATAGGCAGGGTTAATGGCAAGGCCATTGAATGAGTAATGTCCGTAAAGAATGGCTTTTTCCTGGGCATTCAGCAACCCGGCAAGAGCCAGGCAAAAAAGTATGACGGATAAAATTCTCATTTACCACATAAGTTCAACAAATGACCTGTATTGCAAAATCTGCTCTTTACCGGCGACTTTAATTTCAACCACATAAAAATATGTGCCCTGGGGAAGTTTAATACCGTTCATGTTTTCCCCGCTCCAGGTATTATCTCCGGGTTCACAAATATCAACCCTGCAGTAATCATCAGATTCATATACGAGGACTCCCGCACTGTTAAAGACTTTTATTTTAATATTTTCAGCATGACGGGCTCCGATATCAAAATAATCATTTTTACCGTCGTGGTTCGGAGTGAAACCCTGTGGAATTTTAAGAGGAGAAACGGTGATCAAGAGGCTGTCAGATTCTGTAGGGCATATGCCGTTTGTAACCGTCCATTTGAGCTTTGCCTGATCCGATAAGTCACTGACAGCGGCATCAGGTCTTGTATCATTGTCAAACATGGCGGATCCAGTGAGAATACTCCATTTTCCCTCACCTACCGAAGGCGCGGATGCAGCAAGTTGTGTTTCATATACAAACGAAAGATCCTGATCAGGTCCTGCATCCGGTACCTGGGGATGCTCCCAGAAGGTCACATTCACATAATCCTGCGTCGAGCAATGCCAGTTTGATTCAGTCCAGGTGAACGTATTTTCCCCATAGTTGTCCGCTGTAACGACAGAGCCTGCCAGAGTATCATTTGTAAACGTACATCCGGTGCCTGTCCATAAGCCATGATAGGCTGGATTTGTTTTCACAGCAGACAGGCTGATTGTATTGCTGCAA
Source organism: Bacteroidales bacterium (assembly GCA_035299085.1). Lineage (NCBI taxonomy): Bacteria > Pseudomonadati > Bacteroidota > Bacteroidia > Bacteroidales > Bacteroidales bacterium. The sequence continues at coordinate 108,454 of DATGXG010000017.1, forward strand.
ATTTCAGCATCCTCCCCGGCATTGGCCACTGGAATTGCATAAACTGTTCCCGGACTGGCTGGTATGAATCCGGAAGCATCGGCCATACAGGAACTGTCATCTTCAACTGAAGTCATCACATATTCCGATGTCAGCGCAGGATGGAATGCAAGAGAATCCACCGGTCCGGCGATATCAATACCTGAAACCGTCTGCCCTGCCCCTGTGATGGAAACCGAGAAAGGCCCGTTTCCTGCAACATCAAATTTCACATAAAGTGCCGAGCCTGCACAAATTGTGTCAAAGGTTGCTTTAACATTAGCCACGGGCAGCGGGTTTATCCTTACCTCAACCGGATCACTTACATCCGTACATTCATGGTAAAACTGTCCGGAATAAACTGTTCTTCTGAAATACCTGGTTTCAGTAAGTGCCGTAGTTTGAAGATCTTTAGTAGTCGAAGGATTTATTGACAGCCAGTTCAGATTATCATTACTCGCTTCCCATGCATAAGCGTAAGTTCCGGGGCCGAATCCATTAGCCGGATCTGACCCTTTCAGCTGTATCGGGGAATTAAAGCAGGTATATTGTATAGCAGAGCCTGTCACGGCATTGTTCGAAATCAAAGGCCTGATAATAATATTGCGTGCGTTGCTTGTATCTATGCAGGCGTTATCATTCCCGGAGAAAACAATTCTGCGGTATGATATTGTATCGGTTAAGATTCCCGGTGTGTAACTGATCGAATCAGAAGTAAGTGCAATGGACTGCCAGGTTGTTCCGTTATCCGATTGCCACTGGTATGAATAGTTTCCGTCACCGCCGGCAGGTGTGGGAAGGACAATGCGTCCGGGAGCCGAATTCTCGCAAATTGAAGTATCTTCTGTGATAAAATCATTCAGGGTAATGGAAGAAATTACTTCAATTGTAACATGACTGCTTGTGTCGGAACACCATGCGGTTGAGTTGACGATCCTCCTGTAATGTGTTGTTACTGTAAGTGACGCCGGATCAAAAGATGATGAAGTGCCCGCGTTGTTCCATTCTGTCAGGTTGGTGCTTTGCTGCCAGATATAGCTATAGGTTCCATTGCCTCCTGTAAGTGGTGAAATATTCCCTTTTACAGGTTTTGCATCAAGGTTAAAACAGACCGTGTCGGTTCCGAGTATTGAATTATTAGCGATTGACGGGTAAACGAATACTTGCTGTGTGCGGCTTGTATCGCTTATTATTTCGAAAGTAACGGGGTTGTAGGAATTAACGATTCTTCTGTAATAGGTTGTCTGTGTAAGCGCTGCAGGCTGGAAAGACATCATTTCACCCGCACCGGCGGCTGCATTCCAGGTTACCTTATTTGTACTCTGCTGCCATGTATAGGTATAAGTTCCGTTACCTCCTTTAGGTTTGCTGGCAGTGATTAAAGCGGGTGTCTGATGACTGCAGATGGTATCAATTCCTCTTATGCTGTTAAAAAGAAAACCAGTTAACGGCATGACCAGGTTTTTTATCCTGAGTCCTTTTTGTCCCTGTGAACCGTATTGTGCAGCACTTAATGGTCCGCATGCAGCACCAATGGATCCGCCTGTGCTGTCGAGTACAACCAGTGGCGAACGGTTTCCGGAATACCAGAATACACCGCCACTGCCACTTCCGCCTGCGCCGTTGCACCAGGGTGTGGAGAGTGAACTTGAACTTCCGCTGCCTCCTTTAACCTGCATCCTGATGGCAGTACCTGTTACGTAATTTGCATCGAGCAAAATGGATCCGCCCGCGCCTCCACCTCCACCGCTGCCGTCGGTATTAAGAGGTGTACCGTTTTCGCCGTTTACCTTAATGTAAACATTGGTACCGCTTACAAGATTTTCGGTTATAATAATGGCGATACCTCCCCCGTTTCCTCCTCTTGAAGCAGTAGAACCGGCTTTATAGCTTCCGCTTCCCCCGCCTCCTCCGAAAATAACTTTAGGTTGCAGTCCGTCCATATACATTTCATAACAGGCCAAGCCTCCCATTCCTCCTTTTACCGACAAGGGTGATGTACAATAATTGGATTGCTGTCCGCCATCTCCCCCGCCAAGGTAGTTGCTTCCACCACCGCCACCCGAAAAGAGACCGCTGCCGGATCCTCCGCCATTAAGATTGAATGCTCTTCCACGGGTATAGGGCCACGAGACTGATATGATACCTTCACCTTTAAACCCGGCTCTTTTCAGATCGGTCGTACGGAAATATAACGTGTCCTTAACAACGGCGCTGATATCCAGACGGCATACCCCTTCGGGGTAAATATCCGAAGGCACTGCCCCACCCCTGAAGCCTTTACCGCTTGCATCAATAACACTGTTATCGGCGAGCTTAACCGTATCAATACCAAGTATTGCCAGGATGCCCCCGGTATTGCCATCCCAGGCTTTTGCCGTAAGCGTTCCTGTAACTGTAATGGTTTCCCCTTCAATGATCTTTACAGCCTGGATTTTTTCACCGGCATTATATTTATTATTGAAATCGTGCGTAAAATAAATGGTAGTATCTGCTCCCTTTACAATTTCGGCAACCTGCAGAATTTCGAATTTACCGGTGTTGCGCAAACTGTCTTTCAGCTGGGAAGAATTGGTTTCAAAACCGGGATTCGAAACCAGGGTGGCGCCGGTCATCTGGATAACGATTACTTTGTCGCCTTCAGTAAACTGGTCGAGTTGGCCCGGAGTCGTTTCCGAAACCTTAATTCCATTGGAAAATACAGTATTAACTTTAAGAAAATAGTTGGGACTTTCCCCTGTAAGGGTAATTTGCTGTGAGTAGCTTATCTGAAAAAGGCAAAAAATGCCTGATAGTATGAAAAAAAGCCTGCCCAAGTAAAAATGCCGGTTTGGTTTTATTAGTTCTGTTCAAATATAAAAAAATCTCCTTTTCAAGACTTTCTGATTTATCAACATAGTGCTGAAAACCAGATGCCATAGTGTTTAACCCTGCACTGATGGCCGGTATACCGGCAGTTCAATTGTAAATGTGGTGCCGTGGTTAACTTTTGTATTAAACGTAATGTTACCGCCAAAAGATTCAATTATACTTTTTACAATTGATAAACCCAATCCCATTCCGCTTGATTTGGTAGTAAAACTTGGAGTAAAAAGTTTATTCTGCAACTCATCGGGTATGCCCTTACCATTGTCGGTTATGCTGATCCTTACCATATTCCGGTTCTGAACCAGCGTGATCCCAATTTTCCCGTTCCGGTTATCGGGAATCGACTGGATGGCATTTTTTATTAGATTAATGAATACTCGTGAAAGTTGCTCTTTATCAGCATAGACAGGAATGTCACCGCTTTCATGTTCAAAAACGAAATCCACATTTTCGGTATTGGTAAACAGAGTCAGTGTTGAACGGATTGAATCTACAATATTTATTTCTTCACTGATCGCCTTGGGCATTTTTGCAAAATTGCTGAATTCGGAAGCAATGAATGAAAGATTGTCGATTTGCTCGATTAATGTCCGGGTTACTTTTTGCAGGTACTCATCAAAATTTTCCCGGCTGTCATTCCATGATCGCTGAAGATGCTGAACGCTCAACTTCATGGGTGTAAGAGGGTTTTTAATTTCATGTGCCACCTGTTTCGCCATTTCACGCCATGCACTCTCCCTTTCTGAACGCGCCAGCATTTCAACGCTTCGTGCCAGTTCCCTCACCATACGGTTATATTCATCCACCAGCCCGGCGATCTCATCCTGGCCGTTATAAATAATTTCTTCGTTTTTTCGACCCAGTTTGATCTGGCTGAATCTCTTCTGTATCATTCGTAACGGCCTTGTTATCTGGTCGGAGATAAATGCGGCCATTCCAATAGTAACCAGGATCAGCAGCACATAAACATTCACAATGGCCACAACCAGTGTTGTAATTTCATTTCTCAGAACGTTTTGCCGTGTGAAATAGGGCAGGTTAATGAATGCCAGCAGCTTGTTATTATGGGCACTCACAAAAGGTATATAAGCAGAAAGGTAATCCTGCCTCCCGATATTTTCCCTGTGGATGAATTCAGCCTGTTTACCTTTTACCATACGACTGTAGGCAACAGGATTCATTTTTTCACCCATCAGGCCCTGTTCATAAATCTGGGGTCGCGAAGTGGCCAGCAGGTTCCCCTCAGGATCGTAAAGATTGATATCGGAATAAAAAACATCTGAAAATTTAATCAGAAGCTGGTTCAGATCACCATAATTTTCATCTTTCCAGTCAGGTGGTATCCGTTGTGGAAAATAGGCAAGCAAATGATCCAGTTCAACATAAACCGATTGAATTTTTTCGCCAAGGATATCGTGCTGTTTTCTCTGGTACTGCTCTATGCTGAAATAAATTGTTCCTCCTCCCACGAGGAACAGTGAAAGAAATATAAGTGCGGTGATTGAAAGCTGAATTTTATTTTTAAAATTGAATTGTATTTCCTTTCCAAGCTTTGAAAAATCGCGCAACAGGATGAACAGCAGCACAAGGAAATAATAAACAATAAAAATATAGGAAAAGGATACAACCTGGTTGAAAAAGGATGGCGTTGGCTTGCTGACAATAACCACGTTGTCCTTGCTCAGATCACTTATGTAATGCTTATAGCCGCCGAATTCTTCAGGCCTGTTTTTGTATATATTCAGATCAAGGCTGTAATGAAACGTTCCTGACGTGGCCAGGAGCTGGTTTTTATAGTATTTGGCATAGGAATATTCGCTGAAAATGGTGTTCTCCTGGTAGCGTTTATCGATCAGAAGTTCAGGGAAACCCAGTGTTTCAGTAACCAACCTCGATTCGAGCTCAAGAAAAAGGGATATTTCCCGGGTGCTGTCGGGATTGAAGTATTTGAACCAGCCTACATAGTTGATCCTTCCGTTCTGGCTGTCGAGGAAATAGAAATTCGTGCGGGACAGGCGCATACTTTTCCCTTCACTGATGATCCTTCCGAAATATTCATAACAATTCAGTGTATCGGTTCCGTAAAGGTCTGTCATTGGCTCGCACGGCGTATAGAGCAGGCTGTACTTCCCCCAGAAACCGTTAAAGTAATTACTGAGCAGGTAATTGTGAATTTGTTCGTCGGTTGTGTTTGAGTTAAACAGGTAACGTGTAAGCGTTGCATCTTTTTCAAGCCTGTTATTGATATCGCCGAGAAGGTACTCAGCCACACCGTCATGCTGTGCTGAAAGATTTTCTCCCAGAACAGCCATATTGTTCATTGTTTTGCGACCGTCAAAATGGATGATGATATACACCGAATAAGCGGAGAAAAGAATCACCATGAACGTCATTGCCGTGTAATTGCCTAACGGAATATGCCTGTACTGCATCACGGCAAGACTCACAAAAATAATGACAAACGCCAGGCAGGAACCGGCATCTGGTATATACCCTGTCAACAAATATACGGCAAGAAACATCACTGAACCGGCAACCAGGAAAATAAGTATCAGCCGTTTAAACCGGCACCTTGCTTTGCATAGCATCAGCAGTTTGTTGGCAAGGAAAAGAATGCAGGCAAAATAAATGGCCATTATGATAAGGCCAATAAGGGTATAAATGCTGAGACCTGCAGCTTTATAGAATTCAAAGCTTATAGTGGAATTCAGGATCAGGTTAGAAATGATATAATGGCTGAAGATAAAAAAGCCGCTAAGAAACAGGATCATTAAAGAGATAGTGATCACACCCCTTAAATACCTGCCAAGATGTATTTTCTCACTGATCCGGTATGTAAGGTAGAATTCGACAACCACAAACAGGATGAGGATTGTATTGATAAACATTTCACCCAGAGAGGGAAGAAAGTCGGATTGTCCGAAAGGAATGGGAGAGAAAAGTTCCAGATCATACAAATCGGCCGGAAGATGATACCGGTATTGAATCCAACGGATGGCTGCAAAAAAAACAGGAAGCAGCAGGATGAGCATGTTTTTTATCCTTGACCTGTGAAAACCTTCTATAAAATGGTGAAGCAACATCAGAAGGCAGAACAAGGTAAGCAGAATAAGGATAGGAATCAGGTAATGTTCAACAGTGGCAAACCGCAGTTCATTCATGCTGAATCGCACTGAAAACAGGTATATGCCTTCCCAATCGACTATTGAATACGACCGTGGCTCAGGCTGGATAAGAAGCTGCGTTGAAGCGGGTAAATGCAGATCAGGCTGAAATCCATTATGCAGAAAATCATTCTCATAAGGGTAATGCGTTTTGATAAGGATCAGTCCATACGCACGAATTGAATCGGTTATATAGGGTTTTATAACGTACCAAGCGTTGGAAATCGAATCAAAATGCCGGTCGTTGAAATCATCATTTTTGAACCGGTTATAAGAAAGCGAGTTATCCGACCAATACCTGAGACTGTCGTCTTTAAAAGCCACCATCGAAATGCCTTCATTTCCGCCTATAGGAGTATCAAGCTGCCAGTTATTATCCTGGAGTTTCCGGTAAACTCTGTCGAGCTCTTCAAATTTCCGGTTCATTTCTTTTTGCAAGCGCCGGTGATCGCCTTCCCTGTAATGCCAGTTGTCGAGTAACAGGTCCGCCGATACGGTGAGAACAACCATAAAAAGAAACAGCAGAAAATATTTACTGGTATTCATATTTGCCTGTTTATTCGTGATGATAGGGTTCACCCCGGATAATAGTGAACGCCCTGTAAAGTTGTTCTATAAAGATCAGTCTGATGAGCTGATGTGAGAATGTCATCGCCGAAAGAGAAATTCTTTCCGGAACCCTGCTGTATACTTCGGCAGAAAATCCGTAAGGTCCTCCTATGATGAAAGCAAGGTTACGGGTGCCTTTATTCATCCCCAGCTGGATAAAACGTGCGAAACCGGCTGAATCCGTCTGTTTCCCTGAGACATCCAAAAGAACAGGAAAATCAACCTTCTCAAGTGCATCCAGGATCAGTCTGCCTTCCGATTCTTTTTGAATAATTTCAGTTTGTTTTTTTATGCGGGCATTAATGCAGATGGTTTCAAACCCGATATAATGTTTTAACCGGTTCTCAAACAGAACGATCCCTTCTTTTATATAGTTGTCCTGGGTATTACCGACACTTATCAAAGTGATCTTCATATTGGCCCGGAATTTGATAAATAACGTTAATTAAATTAAATAATTAAATTTGTTGTGCTTTTAGCACAAGCTTAATTCAAAATTACTTTTATATATTAAACATAAGCATGCTGAAATCCAATAGTTTCAAACATTCGTTAATCACAATATTCTTTCTGTTTGCTGCATTCGTGGCTTACGGGGCACCGGGTGACATTCCGCCGGCTGTACTTGATGCGTTGAAAACCGGCAATTCAGTGCAGCTGTCGAAATACTTTAATACAAGTATTGAACTGGCCATCCCGGGTAAGGAGGACATTTACAGCAATAAGCAGGCAGAACTTATAATCAGGGATTTCTTTGCAAAACATGTGCCATCGAATTTCTCAGTTCTGCATAAAGGGGGCAAGGAGGGATCACAATACGCCATCGGAAACCTGACCACATCGGCGGGTAATTTCAGGGTTACCATATTAATAAAACTTAAGGATGGCAGCCCTTTCATTCATCAATTGCGATTTGAAGAGGAAAATGCAGATTAACTATCTTGATAATTTCATAGATAATGCGCTTAACGAGGATATAGGCGACGGTGATCATACTTCCAGGGCCTGTATTCCTGCCGATGCCATTGGCAAGGCCCAGCTTCATGTAAAGGACCAGGGGGTGATTTCCGGCATTGATGTCGCCTGGCACATTCTCCGCAAGGTAGATAAAGACATTATATTCGAGAAATTCAAAAATGACGGCGACCTTGTTGCTCCTCCGGATATAGCTTTTATTGTTGAAGGAAAAATAAGGGCATTGCTCAAAGCGGAGCGCCTGGTTTTAAATGTGATGCAGCGTATGAGCGGCATTGCCACCACTACGCGTAAATACACTGACCGGTTGGAGGGCCTTAAAACTAAAATTCTTGACACTCGAAAAACCACGCCGGGAATGCGAATGCTGGAAAAACTGGCGGTGAAGACCGGTGGCGGGCAAAATCATCGGTTCGGACTATTTGATATGATCCTTATAAAAGACAATCACATTGACTTTGCAGGAGGAATAGCCGCCGCTATTGAGAGAACTCATGAATACCTGTCGGAGCATAAAAAGGATCTTAAAATTGAAATTGAAGCCAGAAGTCTTGAAGATGTAAGGATGATCATGGATAAGGGCGGAATCGACAGGATTATGCTTGATAATTTCTCAATTGATGATACCCGCATGGCCGTTCATCTCATCAATGGCAGGTTTGAAACCGAATCGTCAGGAGGAATAACATTTGATAACATAAGAGATTATGCTGCCTGCGGCGTGGATTATATTTCAGTGGGAGCTCTTACACATCATATAAAAAGCCTGGATCTCAGCCTGAAGGCACTTAATTACAAACCGGATGAATTCGGCCCTTCAAGACTATACCTTTAAAATTCTTAACAGAAGGTTTAAAGGCCTTACTGAAAGGATGAGGAAAGTACATTTTCCGGGAGGCGGAGGATTATCGGTTTATGAAGTCGTCACCCTGTATATAAAAGGTCTGATGAAAGGCTCACTGAATATCAGGGCTACTTCAATTGCCTTCCATTTTATGCTGGCGCTGGGACCGGCTGTGATTTTCCTTCTCGGGCTCATACCATACCTGCCTTTTACAAAGTTCCAGGTAGACCTTATGGATATTCTTCAGAATATCATACCGGATAACTCTTATGCGGTTTTTAATTCAATCCTTCACGAAATTTTTGACAAGCATCACGGCCTCCAGATTTTCGGTTTCCTTGTTACATTGTTTTTTATACAAAAGGGACTTAACGGCATCATTGAAGCTTTTAACGCCAGCTATCACACAACAGTAACCACCAGGTCATGGTTTGAACGCCGGCTAATTTCAGTGAGCCTGTTTTTCATATTTTTCATTCTCGGAACCATTGCCGCCATAATCCTGTTCATGAGCAATATGGCTATAAAAAACCTTTATGCTACAGGAGTGATAAAGGTACATGCCACGGTTGTAATTCTTTTTTTCGGGAAGTGGCTTGTTGTGTTGGCAATGACCTTCCTTGCCATATCATTTTTATACTTCATGGCACCGGCACACAAAGTGAAATGGCGATTATTTACACCGGGTTCCGCTTTTGCCACTCTTCTTTCGATTGTAACATCCATGATCGTTTCATATTTTATCAATCATTTTGCACCTTTTAACCGGTTCTTCGGATCGATAGGCACACTGATAGCCGTTATGTTATGGATGAATTTCAATGCAATAGCTTTGCTGGCCGGTTTCGAACTCAACGCCTGCATAAAAAACGCACAGTATAGCAAACTTGAACCATCAGTAATCTGAAGTGTTTCTATCCTGCATTGCAGTTCATAAATTGATCTCACACCAGGATATTTCATATGGATTACCACTCACTCGAAATTGATAACCTAGACGCTGATCCTATTGTTCAGTTCAGGTATTGGCTTAATGAAGCACTCAAATCAAATGCACCTGAACCAACGGCCATGGTACTTTCTACTTCCACACTGCAAGGGAGAATTTCTTCAAGGGTAGTGCTTTTAAAAGGAGTGGACAATATTGGCTTTACATTCTTTACTAACTACGAAAGCAAAAAAGCTGAGCATCTTTCAGCCAATCCCTCCGGCTCATTGCTTTTCTACTGGCCTACACTTGAGCGCCAGGTTCGCATTGAAGGGAAGATACTGAAGACCGCACCGCATGAATCCGATGAATATTTTATTACAAGACCTGAGGGAAGCAAGATCGGTGCATGGGCTTCACCTCAGAGCAGGAGGATACCCAACAGGGAATATCTTGAAAACCTGCAGAAAGATTATACAAGACTGTTCCGGTCGAGGGCCCTGGAACGCCCTGAAAACTGGGGCGGGTACAAACTGATCCCTGATCTCATGGAATTCTGGCAAAGCCGTGAAAACAGGCTTCACGATCGCTTCGAATATACCCGGAACGGAGGAATGTGGGAGGTGTACAGGCTGGCACCGTGATGACCCGGACTTCTTGTCTTTAATTGCCCCGGACTTTAGGCCGGGGAATAATGCCCCTCGTTCTGCCCTGTCAATGGCTTTAGCCATCTCCGTGAAACAGACGCTTTCCACAGAATATTCTTATGTATTACACTTCCCGGCCTGAAGGTCGGGGCAATTGACAACCATCTACCATCCATCATCCAGTATCCGCCATCCAGCATCCAGCATCCGGCATCAGTATCTACTCATTCTTCAGCTGCAGCAGCCTTTCCCTGATTGCCTTGATCTTTGTCTCAGCATCTGATTTTTTGCGGTTCTCAAGTTCAAGGACTTTTGGCGGGGCATTGCTGACAAACTTTTCATTAGTCAGTTTTTTCATAACCGATTCAAGAAAACCTTCCAGGTAAGCGAGTTCTTCTTCAAGCTTCTTAGTTTCCTGCTCACTGTCATGTAACTCACCCAGGGGAATGTAATACTCCGCACCGGCAGTTATAAAACTGGCGGCTCCTTCAGGTTTCTCACTGATAATTTTTACTTCTGAAAGATTTCCCAGTTTTATGATAACCGATTCGAAATCATTGTTGTAATCCACAGGTTTAATGCACAATACTAATTTCTGTTTTACAGGTATCTGTTTTTCAGTCCTCGTGTTCCTTATGAAGGTAACCACTTCCTTAACCTGTTCGAAAAGCCTGATCTTCGCCTTGTCGATTGGCTTTACCGAGGGCGCTTTTTCGTACATGATGCTGTAGCCCTGCGGCCTTTCTTTAAGCATATGCCAGATCTCTTCGGTAATGAAGGGAACAAAAGGATGGAGGATGCGAAGCAGAACCTCGAACATCTCAATTGTCGACTGATAGGTGCGCCTGTCAATAGGCTGCTGGTATTCCGGTTTTACGATTTCGAGGTACCAGGATGAGAATTCATCCCAGAAAAGCTTATAGGCAATCATCAGGGCTTCTGAGATCCGGTACTGTTCAAAAGACTCTTCAATTTCGCGTACTCCCTGCTTTAGTCTTTCATAAAACCAGACAATGGCTCTTTCAGAAGCATTGCCAGGCCTGTCGTCCGGTGCAACCTGCCACGATTTCACAAGACGGAAAGCATTCCACATTTTATTCGTGAAATTTCTGCCCTGTTCCGGTAGATTCTCATCAAAAAGCAGGTCATTTCCGGCACTTGAACAAAGCAACATTCCAACACGAACACCATCGGCACTGTACTTCTCAATCAGGTGAAGAGGATCGGGAGAATTACCAAGGGATTTTGACATTTTTCTCCTTTTTATATCCCTTACGATTCCGGTTAGATATACACTTTTGAAAGGTTTTTGTTTCCGGTATTCATAGCCTGACATGATCATCCGGGCCACCCAGAAAAAGAGGATGTCAGGTGCCGTGATCAGGTCATCGGTAGGATAATAATATTTGATATCGGCATTGTCAGGGTTTCTGATTCCGTCAAATACCGAAACAGGCCAAAGCCACGATGAAAACCATGTGTCAAGCACATCTTCATCCTGTCGAAGTTCGTCTGCCATAAGATCAGACCGGCCTGTTTTTGCCCTGGCAAGTTCAACTGCCTTTTCAACATTTTCAGCAACGACATAATCATTGCTTTCTCCTATATAATACGCCGGAATGCGCTGGCCCCACCACAGTTGCCTTGAAATGCACCAGTCTCTTACATTCTCCATCCAGTTACGGTATGAATTTTTGAATTTTGCAGGTGTAAGAACTATATCATCATTCATCACATGTTCAAGGGCGGGTTCAGCCAGTTTCTTCATTTTTAAGAACCACTGCAGTGAAAGCCTTGGCTCTATTACCGCATCGGTTCTTTCGGAATAACCAACTTTATTTACATATTCTTCGGTTTTCACAAGAAGTCCGTCCGACTCAAGTTTTGAAACCGCAAGTTCTCTTGCTTTAAAGCGGTCGACACCGGTGAAGAGTACTGCCTTTGCATTGAGCGTACCGTCTTCGTTGAATATGTCGATTACAGGTAAATTAAAGCGTATGCCGATTTCATAGTCGTTTATATCATGGGCCGGTGTAATTTTCAGGCATCCGGTTCCGAATTCCATATCCACATAACTGTCTTCAATTACAGGGACTACACGGTTAACCAGCGGCACAACAACCTTTTTACCTCTAAGGTGAGCATACCTGGGATCAACAGGATTCACGCAAACGGCAGTATCGCCCAGGATGGTTTCGGGACGGGTGGTAGCGATGGTTACGAACCCGTCTTCCCCCTCTATCTTATATTTTACAAAATACAATTTCGATTTCACTTCGCGGTAAATCACTTCCTCATCAGAAACCGCTGTATGTGCCTGCGGATCCCAGTTGACCATGCGGATTCCCCTGTAGATAAGTCCTTTGCTGAACAAATCAACAAAAACCTTAATTACACTTTCTGACATGTCATCGTCCATCGTGAACTTTGTACGATCCCAATCGCAGGAGGCACCCAGCTTTTTCAACTGCTCAAGGATGATGCTTCCGTGATTTTGCTTCCATTGCCAGGCGTGCTCAAGGAACTGGTCACGGGTAAGACTGCTCTTTTCGATACCTTCATTTTTAAGCTTGGCTACAACCCGGGCTTCTGTAGCTATGGATGCATGATCGGTTCCGGGCACCCAGCAGGCGTTCTTACCTTTCATCCGGGCACGCCGGATAAGGATATCCTGGATTGTGTTATTCAGCATGTGCCCCATATGAAGAACACCGGTTACATTAGGAGGCGGAATGACGATTGTATACGGAATGCGGTTGTCAGGAACCGATTTGAAAAATTTCTTATCCATCCAGTATTTGTACCACTTGTCTTCAACCTGTGCCGGATTATATTTGCTGGGAATTTCCATTAGTGATAATTAATTAAATGAATCCTGCAAAAATAGAACTTTTCGGATATTTAATCCTTTTCCGGAATAATCATGCAAATGGAATATTCATAAATCGATAATTTATATTTTCTTACTTTTTTAAATCATGTTTTATGAAAACCATTATTTTTGCAGGGAATGTAAAAAGATTACAATGAAAAAGATTTCCGTTATCCTGAGCCTGGTAACTTTGTTTGCTGCTTTGAGTTGTACACAAACATCCGATAAAACATCCGGATCAGCGGAAGCATCCATTCAGTTTGAAGAAACAGAGCATGATTTCGGAACCATTGCCTATAACGGAAACGGCAAGTATGAGTTTGTTTTTAAAAACACGGGCAGTGTTCCGCTAGTTTTAAAAAACGTACGTTCATCATGCGGTTGTACAGTTCCTGAATGGCCCAAAGAACCCGTTAAAAAGGGGGAAACAGCAAAAATAAAAGTAATTTACAATACCCGGATAAGCGGCACTTTCTCAAAATCGATATCCGTTTTTTCAAATGCCGGTGAAAAACCTGTTATTCTCACAATTAAAGGAAAAGTAGAACAGGCGGAAAAGAAAGACATGTCAGGCGCGCCTGCATTAGAATAGCCATATCTTTCGTTGCCTTTTTCCTTACCTTAAATACATCAATTATGCCCGATATATCCACACGTGGCCAGTTAATGCCAAATTCGCCGATCCGTAAATTGGTTCCTCTTGCTGAAGAAGCTGACAGGAGAGGTGTCAGGGTTTTGCGACTGAACATAGGTCAGCCTGATCTGCTTACATCGCCTAATGCACTTGAAGCAATACACTCGTTAAATGCAAAAGTAATTGAGTATGGTCATAGCGCAGGAAATGAATCGCTGCGACGCAAATTTGCCGAATTCTATAAAAAAATAGGTATCTCTCTGGACTATCGTGATATTTTAATTACAACCGGGGGATCGGAAGCCATAACGCTCACGCTGCTCACATGCCTGAATGCCGGAGATGAAATTATTGTACCCGAACCATTTTATGCGAACTATTTCAGTTTTGCCACCGCTGCCGATGTTAAGGTAATCCCCGTGATATCAAGTATTGAAAACGGATTTGCATTGCCTCCGATAAGTGAATTCGAAAAAAAGATTACCAAAAAAACAAGGGCAATTATTATCTGCAACCCGAATAACCCCACAGGGTATTTATATTCATGGGAGGAGCTGAACCAGATAAGGGACCTTGTTCTGAAGCACAACCTCTTTTTCATTTGTGATGAGGTATACAGGGAACTATGTTATGACGGTAATGCAATTAAATCCTCCATGCTTCTTGAAGGCATCGATGACCACCTGATCCTCATTGATTCGGTATCCAAGCGATACAGCGCAACAGGGCTGCGGGTCGGCCTTATGGCATCACGGAACCGGCAGCTTCTTGAAACAGCACTTAAATTCTGCCAGGCACGACTATGTCCTCCTAACATCGGACAGGTAGCCGCTGAGGCAGCGTTGGATTCTCCTCCTGAATACTCAGAATACATCTACAATTCATTTCTCGAAAGACGGAATTTTCTTGTAAAAGCACTCAATGAAATTCCCGGTGTTTACAGTCCCGTTCCGAAAGGCGCGTTTTATACAATGGCCAAGCTTCCGGTGGACGACGCTGAAAAATTTTCAATGTGGATGCTTCAGCACTTCGAACACAATAAGCAAACGGTAATGCTTGCGCCCGGATCAGGGTTTTATACAAGCCCCGGCAAAGGCAAAACTGAGGTGCGTATAGCCTATGTGCTGAATATTGATGACCTGAGAACCGCCATTGAATGCCTGAAGATCGGGTTGGAACAGTATCCCGGCAGAAGAATGTAGAGACGCACGGCCGTGCGTCTCAGTTTAAAGGTTTTATGGTTTGAACGTTTAATTTCCAAACAACAATATCTGTCCGTCAGGATCCACTGCCTTTATACCTGAGGGCTTGAAAATGATAACCTCTCCGGCTTCGTGGCGCGAAGTCATGTGAATTTTTATCCGGTCACTTATACCTGTAAACCGGTTAAATGCCGTTTCAGGAGTATTGTTTTCAGCCGAAAGATGGCTCAGAAACACGGTATGAAGTCGCTCTCCGCAATTATTTACAAGCAGTGTATAAGCCTGGTCATTTGATAAATGCCCGTGTTCAGAAGCAATTCTTCTTTTCAGCGGCCATGGGTATTTTCCTTCCCAGAGCATTTTTTCATCATAGTTTGTTTCGAGAAAGGCAACATGGCACATACTGAAATTCTGTATCACATTATCACAGGGATTGCCAATATCGGTGAATACTCCTGTATGCTGCCCGTTATATTCAACCCTGAATGAACAGGGATCCGCAGCATCATGCTGCTTGGTAAACGGATAAACCCGGAAGGCACCGATCGTAATTTCAGTTCCGGGTACAAAAAAACGCGGCGCATCAGGCCTGAGGTTATTGTAAAGCGCTTTGAAAGTTGCAGATGTAATATAAACAGGCACTTTTAGCTTTTTGCTCAATACACGTGCCCCGCATGTATGATCCGAATGTTCGTGGGTAATGAAGATAGCCTTTATCTTTAATGGGTCGAGGCCTTTGTGTTTCATCCGGGCAATTGTCTGGCGTGCGGATATTCCGGCATCAATAAGCAGGGCATCCTGGTTGTTGCCGATATAATAGCAGTTTCCGTTACTTCCCGAGGCTATCGCGCATACTGTAAGCATGCGGTAAAGTTAACTGAAATCGTTTGAAGTAGTTTGAAGAAGTTTGAAATTTGAATGAAGTTTGAAATCGCGTCAAACAGCGAAGCGTCAAACAGCGAAGCATCAAACAGCGAAGCGTCAAACCTCAAATCTTCACCAGAATAATCTTATTATTAAATGTCTGCACGA
Organism: Bacteroidales bacterium; assembly: GCA_035299085.1. Taxonomy (NCBI): domain Bacteria; kingdom Pseudomonadati; phylum Bacteroidota; class Bacteroidia; order Bacteroidales; species Bacteroidales bacterium. The sequence continues at coordinate 124,247 of DATGXG010000017.1, forward strand.
TCTGGGTAAAGGCGCCTTTCAGGTTGTAGTATTCTGCAGGTTGGTATATCGCCTTCTTAAAAGTATACGAACCATTCACAATAATTTTATCTCCACTGGTTTCTACTTTGTAAGTAATGGCGGTAACCGGAGTGTCTTCATTAATTTCTTTAGGAACTTCTGCCAGCTTATAACCCTGTGGAATGTCAATAACGGAATGTAGAAGGTTGGTCTCTGCATAAACCATATCTACCGGGTAATTCCTGTAATTCAGTTTAAGCGGATTTTCACCGGGAACCAGCCCGGGAAAGGGTGTCACCAGCAGTTTGTCGCCAACCGTTTCAACTGAGGTAGCCGCTTTATAGTCAAGAAGGAAAGGTTTTAAACATTCCTTTTCATTTCGGGCAATGACATGACTTTTCATTACAACTTCTTCATTAAAAAGGTCCTTTTCAAAATCCATATGGTCATCCGTGTAATCCGAACGGTAGTCAAGGGCTTTATGTCCCGTTGCAGTGATATGAAAATCAGTTGTAGCCGAATCCACAGCCGGAGTCAGAACGATATGAAGTGAATCGGTCTCCGATGAAATATTCTGATCGATCAGAGGAATCCACTCGATCTTATCTTTATTTACAATAAGCCCCTTTTCATTGATGCATCTTGCGGGAAGCATGCCGAACGGACTAAGCGGTTCGGTGGCATCAAGGAGCACCGGTTTATTATCAATCATAGCCATTGCCACAACATAATTGAGAAACTGCTGGAAGGGAAAGTCCACCGGCACTTTCCCGTTTCCCCGCGTGCTCAGTATCACAGGATAGGTCTGCACTCCCGCCGCATTTAGCACAGCAATCAGGAAAAGATTAATGGAAGCGCAATTACCGGTTTTTGTTTTCAGAAAATCCTTTGCGGTTTGACCTGTAAATTTCGAACTGGCACCATCCCAGTTAAAATTAGCCTTAACATAATCGGTTATTGCCTCTGCTTTCTCCTGTGGTGATTTTGAATCAAGGTTCATAGTTGAAAGGATGTCACCGGCATTACGTGACACTGCTTTCATAAAAAGTCCAAAATCAGCATCCTTCAGCAGCTTTTCATTGAGCAGCGGCCAGGTGGTTATATAATCGACATTGGCTCCATTAGGGTGGTGAACGACTGCCAGCTGAAAATCGATCTTCATCAGGTAGTCATTTATCGAAGTGATAAAGGATTCATCCCTGAAGGCCGGAATGTTTTTCATCCCGAAGGTGTAATTGTTATCGGCGAATTCCATACCGGCATAATTTCGCTTCATGACTGTGGGGGCAACGGTGAAAACATCAAACTTTTTAGCCCCCTGGAAGATATAACAGTATTCATAAAAAGGAATCATACCGACAGTATATTCACTGTAAACAGTGGGAATGCCGCGTTGGAATTCCCAGTCGCGAAGGTTTGTAAAATAGGGAGAGATCACTTTGTATTTGTACTCGATAACCGAGCCCTCCTTCACATCGGGCATTTCAAATTTTTTCACCATCCAGTGATCATTCACCTTTTCATCATAAACGGATTTATTGCTAAGTCCTGTTTTTTGTAAACCGGTGGCGCCAAAATTGAAGGTGTACCCTTCAATGTCAAAAACTTTTTCAAGCTGAGTAGTTTCAATGTAATAGGGAATTTCAACAGTGGCATATTTCAGTCCTGCTTTAGAAAATATTTTTATTTTGGTCGTGCGCTCAAAAATGATCTGGAAGCCGTTATCCGAATCATAGAAAAAGGTTTTGCCAAAATCATACAGTACAACTGCCTCTGCCTTGTCATCATGGGCATAGGAAGTCATTGAAAGCTGTTCCGGTTTTACAGTGCCGAATTCATCACGTACCTGTGCGATAAGTGCTGCATTTATAAGTGTCAGAAACAGGATCAGAATAATGGGTGACTTTTTCATTGAAACAGGATTTTTTGTTTTTCCTCAGAGCGGACAGTGCTTATGAAATTATAGAAGTCATTATACTCCTGAATGGACACTTCTATAGGGTATAATTCGAATTCACGATACAACACCAGGGAGTTGCCATCATTAACAAACGAGGTTTTGTAGTATCCGAATTTATTTCTGATCTCTTTGTCAGCCGGGAACGACGTTACTTTTTTTCCCTGCGGAATATAATAAACAAGTGTATCAAACCGGCTTACAGGATATGGGAGCTGAAGCGGTAGTTTTCTGATTCTTGGGGATTCAAAGGATTCGATTTCAAGAGGCAGATAGGAAAAATAAAATTCCTGTCCCACAGCATGCGTTTGATCAGGGATGGTAACCGAGGCCATCAGGGATATGGTGGACGCATCTCTTCCTTTGCGCATTACCTGCCATTTAATCAGGTCAAAATCATTGAAAGGCATGAGCCTGTGAATAATCCTGTTCTGATCATTTGAATTATAATCGCGTATCAGGGAGCAATAGGTTTCAAATGCCGGTCCTTTGATTTCCGAATAATAAGAAACAGTCGTGCGGTCACCCGGATTCAGAAAAAAGTTAATTCTACTTGAATTCCTTACATCCTCTGGCTTTAATGCAGGCGTACTGATAAGGTGGCTTTCATTCTCATCCACAAGCAGACCATACCGGTTGTGTGTAAATGATCCCAGGTACCCGCAGGGGAGACTGGCAGAAGTGTTTTCCAACCACATGGTATCACTTTGAAGAGGAACGGCAAGGATAACATGGTTAAACTGCTGAAAAGGAGTGGTATTAAAAACCGGGGTTATAGTTGTACCAGCGTTTACAAGCATATAATATGATTCGATCCCGAATGCTTTCAGCAAGGCTTTCATATAAATTGTAAGGGCTTTGCAATCACCGTACTTATTCTGAACCACATATGATGCGGGATAAGGCACCAGGCCGCCGACACCGATATCCACATTGACATAATGCGTGTTGTCCTGCATGTAATGATAGAGGTAGCTAATTATCTGATCCGGCTCCTTTATATCGCCCATCTGCACTTTAAGCCTGGCAACCTCTTCCGGAGGCAACACATCAAGACCCTTTATAAGCCGGCATTGCCATTTTCCGAAAGAATCCCAGCTATCCATAGATCCATCGGTAACATAACGGAAATTAACCGGTATGATTCTTACAACCGGTAAAAATGTAAAGGGATGAGGGCTGTACATTTCATCGCGGTAATGACCGTCATAGGAAGCATTCCAGCTTCGGGTGATCATGCCGTTTGCTGATGAGATTGAAGGAGGGTCAATGTCGTTCTGCAGTATGCTCAGCTTATAATCTTCAGGGACTGATACATTCAAAACTGCTGTATGTGTGGGAACTTCAAGACCCAGTACAGGGCACCAGCTCCGTATTGAATAAAACTCCCTGAACGATTTCTGGTAGGTGTAGCATATCCGGTAAGGATATTCATTGTGTTTCAGAACAAATTTCAAATCATAATCATCGGTATAAAACATCGATGAATAATAATTTGATTCTGTTATCTCCTTGTTTTTCAGATACCGGATTACATTACCATTCGCGTCCTCAATCCACGCAGTCAGATTGGTCACCGGGTTGCTTTTGCCCGAGTTCAGTGTGATTTCACAGTATTTTTCACCGCTCCGGTTATTGATTTGAATGATGATGCTGTCGGTTTGCGACAGCCTGTTATTCGACACCTGTGACCTTGAAACAAATTTTAGAACCTCACAATTGGGATCATCCGCATGGACAAGATGGAATGGAAACAATGCCAAAATTGAGACCAACAGCAGATCATATGCTCGTAAGCACTGGAACAAAAGGATTTTGTAATGGGGTTATATTCAAATATACTGAATTCGGGCCTGATTGGTTTCAGTATATATCAACTTTCATGTTGCAGATAAATAAAAAGCAGACAGGACTTTTTGAAATCCTCCCGGATTATGTTTCCATGGTGTGTGACCGCAATGTGGAATTACTGATGTTGTTGCATACGGAAAGCGGTGCAGGACATAATGTTTGCTGTTGCCATAGGCATCCGATTCACCGAATGTAATGATTACGGGGCACGAAAGGTTAATCCGGTCAGGCAGTGGTTTTGCCTTGCGTATTTCTTTCCTTGTATTAAAACCGGAAACCGGGGTAATCTTTTTTAATTTTTCCTCATCAGGTGGTTCCACATTATAACCCTTATGATAGTTGATGATGATCTGCCTGAACAGCCTGCTGTAAGCCGATTTATTTCCCATATAACCAAGAACCGTGTTAACAGCCATTCCGAGCCATTCCCAAAGTGTCGACCGGTTGTAATTGTACCTGAAAATCTCTTTTTCGGTTTCTTCCCATTGGCTTCCTGTACCGGATGCCGGACTACATAAAAATAAGCTCAGCAATTTTTCAGGATATCGCGATGCATAAAGCTGCGCATATAAACCGCCCCATGAATGACCGAACAGGTGAAACTTTGCCATTCTGAAATAATCTGCCAGATGATTTATATCTGCGATATAGTCTTCCATTCTATAGCCAATTTCCTTTAGATCGGTACCTATTCCCCTTTGTTCAAAATTGATAACCTGGAAATGCCGGCTCAGCCACCCGGCCAGTTCTGTCATTTCATCAGGAACGCCCGGTCCTCCGTGTAAAAGGATAATATTTTCCTTTCCCGGATTTGGATAACGGGTTACCTTAAGGGTTACCCCGTGGGCCGGAACAGAAAGTATCTCGGGAGGAGTATTCATTCGAAATCGTCGTATAACAGGTATTTTTTACGCATTTTCTTGAAGGCAGCAATATCTTTTTCCCAGCTTTGCCTGATCTGTAATTCGGGTAACCCTGAAACAACCTGCCTCTTCAGATTATCACTGCCGGCCAGTTTTGAAATGTAGGGAATGAAAAAAGAACTTCCGGTATTCATAGCATGAAAAACCCGGATAAGCCACTGAAGGTTTATTTTATTCTGATTTTCAAGATCGGCTACCTTTAATGATCGCAGGTCGATTCCGAAACAGGTTTTATTTACAAACAGGGGATTTGAATTTGCAGCATTCACCTTCGGAATAAAAGAAAACGAGTGATCAGGATAATCGGGGTGACCGATCACACGGAACGGGTAATCCGTGCCTCTGCCCAGGCTCATTACAGTTCCTTCAAACAGGCAAACCGAAGGGTAAAGGTAGACCGCTTCCATAGAATTCAGGTTGGGCGAAGGAAAAACGGGTAAGGTATAGCGTGAGCGGTGATCATAACCGGTACAGGGAATTACCGTTAAATTGCACTTCACATGGTTGCTGAGCCATCCTTCAGAATTGATCATTTGTGCCAGTTCACCGGGGGTCATGCCATATACTACCGGGATCGGGTGCATCCCTACAAATGAGCGGAATGCCGTGTCAAGTACCGGTCCGTCGACATAAAATCCAAGCGGGTCAGGCCTGTCGAGTATGATTATCGGTATACCTGATTCGGCGCAGGCTTCAAGAACATAATGCATGGTTGAAATATAGGTGTAGAACCTCACTCCTACGTCCTGAATATCGTAAATGACAAGATCTGTTCCTTTTAAATCAGCTTTGGAAGGCTTATATGATTGTCCGTAAAGGCTGACAACCGGTATGCCGGTAAGCGGGTCCTTGGCATCTTTAACGGCATCTCCGGCCCCGGCATTTCCCCGGAATCCGTGTTCGGGTGAGAAAATTTTTACTATGTGCACCCCCCTGCGGGTGAGTGAATCCACAAGGTGGGTTCTGCCAATAATTGTGGTATGATTGGCAACAAGCGCCACTGATTTACCTTTCAGAAGCGGAATATAGATTTCGGTGCGGTCGGCACCGGTTTTAACTTTCGCTGAAATTACAGTACTGCCCTGGCAGGAAGAAACAAGGATAAAAAGACCAAGAACGAGACCGGTTACTTTCATAGAATATGAACGTGGTTAATTGCTAAAAATAAAATTACTACAATATTTAATATCTTTGAGACCCATGGCTCAGTCTTCGCATAAAACCGGCTTATTTATAGCTACCCGACTTACATTCAATAAAGACGAGGGGTCGACCTTTTCAGGTCCTATTGTAAGAATATCAATAGCGGGAATTGCACTCAGCCTGGCTGTAATGATCATTGCGGTTGCGACGGTTACCGGTTTTAAGAATGAAATCCGGCGGAAAATAATCGGTTTTGGTTCGCATATCCAGATTGTCAATTATGATGCAAACAGTTCTTTTGAAACCGAGCCGGTGTCAAAGGCCCAGCCATTTCTCCCCTTGCTGAATACAATCCCCGGGATCAGGCATGTACAGGTTTTTGCCACGAAGCCGGGTATTATAAAAACCCGTTCCGATATCCAGGGTGCCATTGCCAAAGGTGTTGGAAGTGATTTTGACTGGAGTTTTTTCTCTGAAAATCTTGTTGAAGGAAGCGTTTTTAGCGTGTCCGATTCGGTTAAAACGGACAAGGTTTTAATCTCGAAATATTTTGCCGATCTCCTCAAATTGAAGACCGGAGATCGTTTTGCCATGTACTTTATTGATGATGTTCCGAGGGGGAGGCCGTTTACAGTTTCAGGGATATACCGTACGAGCCTGGTGGAATTCGACAGGCAGTTTATACTGGTTGACATCGCCCACATTCAGAACCTCAATAACTGGGACAGTTCACAGGTTTCCGGCTTTGAAATTCTGATAAACGATTACAAAGATCTTGACAGGATCTCAGCCGGAGTATTCAATGTTGCCGGTGTACAGTTCAATCCTGATGGCTCCAAATTGCGGGTCATCAATATAAGGGACCGGTACCCGCAGATTTTCGACTGGCTGGGATTAATTGATAAGAACGTGTGGGTGTTGCTGGGACTGATGCTTGTTGTATCTGCATTTAACATGATTTCGGGATTGCTTATCATTATCCTGGACCGAACCACCATGATTGGTATTCTGAAAGCTCTTGGCATGAACAATCGCGGGATCAGGAGCATATTCCTGTACCAGTCTTTTTACCTGATCATAAAGGGGCTTTTCTGGGGTAACCTGGCTGGTATCAGCCTATGCCTTATTCAGCATTATTTTAAAGTCATTACCCTTAACCCGGAATCGTATTTTCTTGAATTTGTCCCCGTGAACTTCAATCTGAGCCACTTGTTTTTGTTGAATGCAGGCACGCTGATCATAACACTGGCCGTGTTGATTTTGCCTTCAATGGTAATAGCGCGGATTGATCCGTCAAAAACTATACGATTTGACTGATGGATGCACGATGGGTTGAACGCCTTAAAAATGAGCTCACAAGGCCCCTCCCCGGAATTGAAGCACAGATGAGGCTTTCACCGCCGGCTCGCAATCTTATTGAGCCTGACAGGCAAACCCGAGAGAGTGCGGTGATGATTATGCTTTATCCGGTTGGTGAAGAAATAACCACAGTGTTCATTAAAAGGACGGAATACGAAGGAGTTCATAGTGGCCAGGTCAGTTTGCCCGGCGGTATGCGTAAGAAGAGTGATGTAACTCTTGAGCAAACGGCCTTACGTGAAACGTTTGAGGAAACAGGAGTTTCACCCGAACTGATACAGGTTATCGGGCACCTGACTTCATTGCATATACCGGTAAGCGGTAATCTGGTCTTTCCCTTTGTCGGAATCTGCGAAAATAAACCGTTGTTCATTCCTGATCCTTTCGAGGTGAAGTATCTAATTGAAGCAAGCCTGGATGAATTAACGAATCCGTCAAATAGAAAAAGTAAGGTAATGTCAATTGCAGGGTATGAAATAGACATTCCTTACTTTGATATCCAGGGTGATCATATCTGGGGGGCGACGGCGATGATTATGAGTGAATTCCTCGAGGTCGTGGAGAGGGTTTAAACTTCAAAAATCGTAAATCGGTGTTCGATGTTCGGTGTTGGCATTAAAACCAATATCGAACAAGGAACACCGATTTAAGAATATCGAAGTGAGTCACAACTTCAATCAAACTACTTCCCTACGATATTCTTATAATGCTCATATCTTTCCAGCACTTCAGTGACGTAGTTAAACGTTTCAGTGCCACGGCAATAGCCGAATTTTACCACGGGATCATTATAATATTTCGGATCTGCTTTTGACAGAAGCCACTGGTCCACATTGTTATCCCATATATTGGGATCCGCGCCCATTTTTTTAGCCAGATTGCGTGCGTCGATAATATGTCCGGGACCAATGTTGTATGCAGCCAGAACAAATTTTACGCGTTCGCTAGGATTCTTCACATCGCTGAACAGTTTATCAAGCCAGTCGATGAATTCAATTCCTGCCCGGATCTGATCGCGGGGAGAAGAAACAGTATCCACACCAAAGCGTTTTGCAGTGGCCGGCATCAACTGCATAAGTCCCCATGCTCCAGCCCAGGAAGTAAGATTGTTTTTAAAACCCGATTCCTGGTAAATCAGCGAAGCTGTCAATCTCCAGTCCCATCCGAGTTTCTGGCTGTACTGCCGGATATAATCATCAAATGGGGATATTTTGCCGGTATTGATGGCGTAAAAATCACTTTCAACAATCTGTAGCGATTTGGAACTTTCGAAGTAGCGGCTGTATAATCTTTTGTATTTGGGTGATTGGGTAAAGCCGTTAATCCAGTTATTCAATTCGGTCACCAGTGTGGTTGAGCCTTTCCTCACGGCCCAGGCCAGTTCCTGTTCGAGGCCGACGGCAGTAGTTACATCAAGATTGGGATAGTATTTTCCGTTCACATCGGCCACAATGTTGTCGCATACGGTAAAGGGAACTTCGCCCTGTGAAACCAGGGCAATGAGTTGTTCGGGACTTTCATCCACTTCAATGATATGAATATCGCCGCCGATTTCTTCCGAAAGATTTTTCAACCGGTTGGCAGCAGCGGATCCCCGCGTGATATAAACCGACTGACCTTTCAGCCTCACGGAACTGTTAATCATGAAAGCCTGCATAGTTTCAGGTTTCATCGTTTTCCAGTTATCCGGTTTACGTTGAACAAGCACCTGGTGCGCTTGAATAAAAGGCTCGGTAAAATCGAGGTAATGCTGCCTGTCCTTTGTAATGGCAAGGTTCTGGGCGATAAGGTCTGCATCACCGTTGCGCAGCATTTCAATGCTTTCATTAAGACTTCTGCTAACTCTTACTTCAAGGCGAACAGAAAGATGGTTTGCCAGCTGCTGGAGCATTTCATATTGAAAGCCCATAGGCTGACCACGATAAATAAAATAATCGGTAGAACTGTAATCGGTAAGGACGACGATTTTCCCTTTTTCCTTAATATTCTCAAGATCCTGTTCAATCAGCGCAGTATCTTTCTGGTGCCCGTGAAAAGTACACGACACTGAAATAAAAATCAAAACAAAATAGTATACAGTTTTTCTTAACATAATCATTTTAAATTTAGTTCGAAAAAACGAGTACCCCTAAAAGCTCTCTTTCAATTTATCCTCTTAGTATTAACAATTTAAAGAGCAAAACAGCCAATTAGTCGTAAAATGTCCAGGACAACCCGAACTTTAAATCCCGCCCGTTTCTAGGATAGTGTAGTATAGAGAAGTAATTCTGATCGATCCAGCCTGCGTTCAGATGTTCAACTTTTACAAAGAATCTGAACCGTTTCAGATCCACATTGAGAAATGCATCGAAGTACGGATAATTTCCGAGTTGTTTCTCATGCTGGTTGTAAAATGAACTCAGCGCTGGCATGTAAGCATCGGCATAGTATTTCGTATTATAATCCATATCGAATCCTAACATGATTAACAGTTTTCCTCCCGTAGCCTTAAAATTAAATAAATGAGTCAGGTACGTAGAGTTAAAAAAAGTTAATTCCGGCAGATCAATAATATTTTCATTTTCGGTTTTCTGGTATACCAGTTTTCCAATGCTGGTAAATTTCCAGAAATCTACCTGTTTGGAAGCGCTCAATACGAAAAGCGATAAAGCGTTTCTGTATTGTGCCGGAAAAGCATCTTCATCAAGGTAAATTGCGTTGCTAAGTAAGTAATAATCTGCCTGTAATGCAAACTTCTTTGATGAGAGGCTCAGGTTCGTTGACAAATGGTTGGTAGTTGTGCGTTTGAAATTCCGGGTCCAAATGAAATTATTGGAGGCGTAATGGCTGTAAAGAAAATCTGGCGATTTGGATTCAATGGTTCCCCTGGCATAGAAAGTAAAGGGTTTTTCGAGTTTGCCAAAGATGAGTTTCATGTCACCTGCAAGGTTAATATCCCCCGATTTGTAGCCGGTAAGGTAATAGCGGCCGTAAAGATTTACGTCAAACCGGTTGGCAAAGAGTTTACTGAACCCAGAAGAAACATATGAGTTATACAGATTGCTGGAATAAGAAAGTCCCGGAATCTGGTATACCTGGTTAATAAAATGCAGGGTAGAATCGCTTTCCCGTAAACCCGTCCAAAGTGAATACTTCATCAGTTCATAGGAATAGTCGATGAAATAGTGGTTATTTCTTCGTCCCTGGAATTGCAGGCGGATGGAATTGGAAACTTTCCAGTAAATGAGCGAATCAGAAGTGGCGGTGTCCGTATATGTATAGGGGTACAAACCCGCGTTATACCCAACCATGGGATCCTTATCTGTAAAATTGCGCATAGACCGGTTTAGGTTGAAGATGTAAACCAGTTTGGGATACAGGATTGTTTTCTTTTTTGGCTTGGTTTGGGTAGAATCCGTATTTTTTTTGGGAGCCATCCTGAAAGCCAGTTCCTGAACAGCCAGGATGTTCAGGTTGCGGATACTGTTCATCACATCGGGCCGATGACTGAGGGAGCTTTCGGATCCGCTGAACAGGGTAGGAATTTCCTTTGTGCGGAGTATTGTTGTATCGGTTATCAATGAATCGTTCAGCACTCCGCCGTTTTCATCAGCCATAATTTTATTATAATTCACACTCACATGGTAAGCATAGTAACGTCCGGAATAGCTGGAGAAAAAACGGAAAGAATTGTTTTTGACCTTCTGGAAACTGTATTGGCCGAGGGAACCGATTGATGTGAAGTTGACTCCGATATTAAGGGTTTTAGTAAGGTTTTGGGAATGGAACGCGTTAAAAAGTTCTTCTTTAGTCTGGTTTGATCCCCCTTTAATATAGGTAAGTTGCGTGAATGGTTTCTTAGTGTTAAAATATTGGGTATTCTGGAAAAACTTCATGAACGGCGAATAGTTTTCAATGAGCAGGAATTCCTGGTCAGGTCGTTCGGAGTAAACTATACTTCGGGCGGGAAGTCCGAAGTTTCCAAGAGTTTCAACGCCGGTATAATTACGGAATACCGGGTTATAACGCTGGAAATCGGCAAGATTGGTATCGACGTCGGTTCGTATGCGGTTAGCGAGTGACTCATCGAGTTTCCAGGAATAGATCACCGTATTTGTGTCAATTTGGGCGAGTTGAGCCAATACCGGGCCGCTGAACAGAATAAGAACGGTTATAGCCAGTAGTGGTTTTTTCATGCCTTTCTTGAAATTTGTGGCAAGTTAGCGTAATCCGTCAAGAATAAAAAGTTAAGAAGATATAAGACGGATATACAAAAAAAATCCCGACACGGTGAAGTGTCGGGATTGAAGTTCGGCGACGACCTACTCTCCCACAATTGCAGTACCATTGGCGCTAATGGGTTTAACTTCTCTGTTCGGAATGGGAAGAGGTGGTGCCCCATTGCTATAGTCACCTAAATTTTAATTCCCTTACGGGAAAATATCTTAACACGCAGGAAGTTGTATATTAAGCTGTTTACAAGAAAGCTCACGGGTAATTAGTACTGCTCGGCTTTGACATTACTGCCTTTACACCTGCAGCCTATCGACGTCGTAGTCTACGACGACCCTTAAGGGAGATCTCATCTTGAGGTGAGCTTCGCGCTTAGATGCTTTCAGCGCTTATCTCGACCACACATAGCTACCCTGCGATGCAGCTGGCGCCACAACAGGTACACTAGCGGTATGTCCAACACGGTCCTCTCGTACTAGTGTCAGGTCCTCTCAAATCTCCAACGCCCACAACAGATAGGGACCGAACTGTCTCACGACGTTCTGAACCCAGCTCGCGTGCCACTTTAATCGGCGAACAGCCGAACCCTTGGGACCTTCTCCAGCCCCAGGATGTGACGAGCCGACATCGAGGTGCCAAACC